>DRJW01000148.1 GCA_011052055.1 Nitrospirota bacterium | reverse complement strand
GTAGTAACTACTCTGAGGACGAATTTGACTCGGCAACGAAGCATGGCGCCTTTTACAGCCGATTGTAGCAGAAATGGATTTTTAGAGGTTCCCTAAACAGAGTTTTATCTTGTGGAGATTTTTCGTGGAATCGTGTTACAGCGCAAGGAACGCCGATTGGGCGAAAGAGATGTAACCGGCGGGCATAATGCCGAGCCACAAAGAGCCGTATATGGCGACGATCATCACAGCTATAAGGGAAGGCGCAAAAACAAGGGGCGGCAAATCCTCTCCCGGCTCGTCTTGCATATACATCATAACGGAGAGGCGCAGGTAGTAAAAAATCGATATGACCGAGTTTACGACGCCTATGACAGCAAGATAGACATACCCGTGCTTGAGCGCGGCCATGAAGATATAAAATTTACCGACGAACCCTGCGGTAGGAGGAATTCCGGCCAGAGAGAATAAAAAGATCACCAGGGCGACCGCCATCAGCGGATATCTGTACCCCAATCCTGTAAAGTCAGAGAACTTTGTTTTCTCCTCCCCTTTCCTGCCTACTACGGTCACAATGGCGAACGCGCCGATATTCATAAAAGTATAAACGAGCATATAGTACATAATCGCCGACGACCCCAGCGCGCCGCCCGCCACGAACCCGACCAGTATATATCCTGCGTGGGCGATGGAGGAATAGGCCAGCATTCTTTTGACATCGTTTTGCAGAAGGGCTATGACATTTCCGACCGTCATCGTCGCGACCGCCAGTATCCAGATAATCACCCACCAGTCGGCCTGCAGGCTGGGAAACGCCACGTTAAACACCCGGAAAAAAGCGGCGAAAGCGGCGGCTTTGGGCCCCGCCGACATAAACGCGGTGACAGGCGTCGGAGCGCCCTGATACACGTCCGGCGTCCACATGTGAAACGGAACAGCCGAAACCTTGAAGGCGAACCCGATCATCAACATCACTATTCCCAGATCAAGAACAGCCTCAACCCCGGAGCCGGACGACACAGCCTTGGCTATAATGTCGATCTGGGTGGAGCCGGTGGAGCCGTAAATCAGGGCGATGCCGTACAGCAAAAACGCCGTGGAAAGAGAGCCGAGGATGAAATATTTCACAGACGCCTCGTTCGACCTGGCGCGCTTTCGCGTATACCCCGCCAGAGCGTAAAGCGAGATCGACATCACCTCCAGCCCCATGAATATCGTTATCATATCAGAGCCGGACACCATAAACAGCATGCCCGATGTCGCGAAAAGAAGAAGAGCGTAATATTCACCGTTATCGATGCCTTCGTCTTTGTTGTATTTCACAGATACAAGAATTGTCATGCCTGTCCCAAGCAAGCAGATAAGCTTGAAAAACTGGCCAAACCTGTCGACAACGTAGAGCCCGGAAAAAGTCGTCCACGACGGATCCCCCGCCAGCCTGAAAGTAATAAAACAGGCCACTATCACACCCACCAGGGAAATGTAGGCGATATGATCCCGCCCTTTTTTTTCAGCGAAAACCTCCAGCATCAGCGCCACCACCGCTGTCAGCGCCAACGTAATCTCCGGGGCGATGGCGCCCAGGCTTATATCAGGAACCGGTATGCTAGCCATTTGATTATCCTTCACCATCATCGGCGGACGTCTTGTCCACCGGCGGTTTTATAGCAATAGCCATTTTACCGTCTGCTGTTTTTTCGTTCTCGATCTGAACGACTACCGATGTTCTGGTCTGCTCCACCAGATGATTAATAGACGGCTCCATTTTTTTGATAAACGGAGTGGGAAAAACACCGAGCACGAAGATGAAAACGATCAGCGGTGTGAAATAGGCGATTTCCCTGAGGCTCAGATCGGTAAGTTTTTCGTTTTTGGGGTTTGTGATTTTACCTAGCATGACCCTCTGGAACATCCAGAGCATATAGACCGCCGCCCATATCACGCCCGTCGTGGCCAGAACCGCAAACAGAGGATTGGCTTTCCATACGCCGAGCAGAATCAGAAATTCGCCGACAAACCCGTTCAGTCCGGGAAGCCCTATCGACGAAAGCGTTACGATCATAAAAATAACGGCGAAGATCGGCATTTTTTTCGACACTCCGCCATATTCGCTGATAAGCCGTGTGTGCCTGCGCTCATACAGTACGCCGACGATAAGAAACAGCGCGCCTGTTGAGATGCCGTGGTTTATCATCTGGAGCATCCCGCCCTCGATGGCCTGCGTGTTCATGGCGAAAATGCCGAGCATCACAAACCCCAGGTGGCTGACGGACGAATACGCGACCAGTTTTTTCACATCCTCTTGTACCATCGCCACAAGGGCGCCGTAGATAATGCCTATGACCGCAAGAGAGCTGATCCACCACACAGCGTCGGCCGCCGCCTCCGGGAAAATCGGTAAAGAGAACCTTAAAAAGCCGTATGTCCCCATCTTAAGAAGGATGCCGGCAAGTATGACCGACCCGGCTGTCGGCGCCTGGACATGGGCGTCGGGAAGCCAGGTGTGGAACGGGAACATCGGCACCTTGATCGCGAACGCCATAAAAAAAGCGAGGAAAAGCCAGAACTGGGCCGACGGGTCGATCTTGAGCCCGTGATACGAAAGTATGTCGAAGCTGTACTGCCCGGTCAGCTCGTGTAGATGAAAATAGAGCCACAAAATAGCGACAAGCATCAGCACCGAGCCAAACATCGTAAACAGGAAAAATTTCACCGCCGCGTATATCCGCCGTTGCCCTCCCCATATCCCGATCATCAAATACATCGGTATCAGCATCACTTCCCACAAAACGTAAAACAGGAAAAAGTCGAGAGCGCAAAAGACGCCGATCATGCCTGTCTCCAAAATAAGCATGGAAATCATAAACTCTTTGATATGCTTGTCTATGGCGGTCCATGTGGAGGCTACGCAGATGGCGGTTATCAGAGTCGTGAGCAAGACAAGAAACAATGATATGCCATCGATGCCCAGCGAGTAATAAACCCCCCAGGCAGGTATCCATTCATGCTTTTCGACAAACTGCATTTCATAGGTGTTTTCAAAATAGAAGTAGAGCGGGACCGACATCAGGAAAACAATGACCGTCGTGGTAAAAGCGGCTCCCCTTATCAGGCCTTTGTTGTTTTTGTCGATAAACAAGATGAGTAGGGCGCCCGCGAGGGGAAGAAACGTTAACAGTGAAAGAATCGGTATTGAATCCATTGTCGTTTAATTCCCCAGCGCCAGAATCCAGAGGCCCACGAAGAACACGCCGCCCAGCGCCATAGCAAGCGCGTAGTTTCGCACCATTCCTGTCTGTGATTTTCTGAGCAGAGAGCTAAGGTCGGTGACAAAACTGGCGATTGAGTTTACGAAGCCGTCCACGATTTTCACGTCGAAAATTTTCCAGAGAAAGCTTCTTGAGAAACTCACCACCGGTTTTACGATAACCACGTCGTATATTTCGTCTATGTAATATTTGTTCTGGAGCGTCGTATATACAGTTTTTATAAATCCGCCTTTAGCGGCCATCTCCGTCGCCGCCTCCGGCCTTACATAGTAAAAGTGACGGGCCACCAGGATGCCAAGAACCGCTACGGACACCGAAAAACCCATGAGAAAAAGCTCCAGGCCCAATGAGGCGTGAGGATGCTCCGGGGCGCCGGGAGTATGAAACACCGGGCCCAGGAAATTGTTCAGCGCATGGCCGCCTTCTATAATCGGCAGTCCTAAAAATCCGGCGAAAGCCGCGCCAAAGGCGAGTATGATAAGCGGGACGGTCATTACGTTGGGCGACTCGTGAACATGGTCGCGGACATGCTGATCCTCGGCTCTCAGCTCGCCGGAAAAGGTCATGTAATAGAGCCTGAACATGTAAAAGGCGGTAACTGCGGCGGCTACGGTCGCCAGAATCCAGTAAACCAGATTCCCTTTTGTGTGCCCCAAAAAGGCGCTTAACAAGATTTCGTCTTTCGAGAAAAATCCGGCGAAGATTGGAATTCCAGAGATCGCCAGAGCGGAGATAAGCATTGTCATATGCGTTATCGGCATCTTGCTCTTGAGCCCTCCCATCTGACGCATATCCTGCTCGCCCGACATTCCGTGAATCACCGACCCGGAGCCAAGAAACAGACAGGCCTTGAAAAAAGCGTGGGTCATAACGTGGAACACTGCGGCCACATACGCCCCGACGCCGCAGGCAAGGAACATATAGCCAAGCTGGCTGACGGTCGAATAGGCGAGCACACGTTTAATATCGTTCTGGTACAGCCCCATGGTGGCGGCGAAAAGGGCGGTGGCGGCCCCGATGAGCGCGACAACAATCATGCTTGTCGGGGCAAGGTTGAAAAGGGCGTTGCATCTGGTCACCATATAGACACCGGCGGTCACCATCGTGGCCGCGTGGATAAGCGCGGATACAGGGGTAGGGCCTTCCATAGCGTCGGGAAGCCATGTATAAAGCGGAATCTGGGCCGATTTGCCCGTAGCCCCTAAAAACAGAAGGAGCGTTATGCCGGTAACAGCGAAACCTCCCGCAGGCAGAACCTGGCTCGCCGAGGGAAAAACAGTTGTATAGTCTATCGACCCGAAAGTCCAGAAAATCCACATGATCGCCAGCAGGAAGCCGAAGTCGCCGATCCGGTTCATGACGAAAGCCTTTTTCCCAGCGTTGGAGGCGGAGTCTTTTTCGTAGTAATAACCGATCAGCAGATAAGAGCAAAGCCCCACCCCCTCCCAGCCGATAAACATAAGCAGAAAGTTGTTGCCCAGAATCAGAAGGAGCATCGAGAACATGAAAAGGTTCAGGTACGCAAAATATCTTGCGTAACCCTCCTCGTGGCTCATGTATCCAATAGAGTAGACATGGATCAAAAATCCCACGCCGGTGACGATCAGCAGGAATATCGCAGACAACGGATCGATCTGGATTCCCGCCTGGGCCGTGAACGAGCCTGCCTGAATCCAGGTGAACAATATCTTCTCGAATACCCTGTCGCGCGCGTCGAGCGATAAAAGGTTGAGAAAAGCTATAACCGCGATAAAAAACGAGAGGCCTGTGGAGCCGACGGCCCAGAGCGTAACCGAGCTTTTCGACATAAACTTGCCGAAAAGGCCGTTCACTATCGCTCCGATCAGAGGCAGGATAGGAACCAGCCATATATTTTCAAGACCCAGCATCAAAGTATCCTTATTCCGTTAATGTTTTAACAGGCTCACACGATCCACATCGACTGTTTCGCGGTTTCGAAACAGCGCCATCACAATGGCAAGGCCCACCGCCGCTTCAGCCGCGGCGACAGCCATAACCATAAACACAAAAACATGCCCCGTCATATCGCCCAGGTAATAAGCGAACGAGATAAACGTCAGGTTGACGGCGTTTAGCATAAGCTCTATGCACATCATAATCACAATCACATTTCGCCGTGTGAGCACGCCTACGACGCCTATGACGAAAAGAATCGCGGACAGCGCAAGAAAATGATTTATCGTAAGCATGCGTTCGCCTTTTTATTTCATCTTCAACTTTGTAAGCGCCACCGCCCCCACTAAAGCGGCGAGCAACAATATGGAGGCGATTTCAAACGGAAGCAGGAAATCGGTATATAAAAGTTTTCCCACCCCGGCCGTCGTCCCAAAATCCGCCGAAACGCCAGCTCCGCCCGACGTCCCCGGTATCGTGACCATAGACATGAACGGAACCAGCAGGGCGCAAAAAACCGCGACGCCCGCAAGCTGTAAAGCCGTCCGGTGATAACTTATAGCTCCCTGTTTCTCCCTCAGGTTAAGAAGCATGATGACAAACAGGAACAAAACCATGATCGCGCCCGCGTAAACGAGTATCTGCAAAGCGGCGATCAGGTGCGCGTTTAGCAAGACATAAAAAACCGCAAGGCAGAACATAACCCCTATAAGGCTTATGGCCGAGGAGACCGGCTTTCTGGCCACAATCATAAAAATGGCGAAAGCGACCGATACTATCGCGAACATGTAAAATATCAGCAGTTCCATCTTTCCATCTCGTTTATCAAGCTTTTAATCTAACAATATGCTGAAAAAGTCCTTCCCTGGCTTTTTCAGCTGTAAAAGCGAAAAACGCGGTTTCCGCTTTTCCTCATTTTTCAAGCGCTTTTCATTCTTGAAAAATGGCGGTACCTCCATGTACCGCTGACATCAGGCCGCTGAAAATAGTTTTTCAGCAACCTGCTAATTATTTTTATATCTTTTTATCCCGAAATACCTGCCCCTGATCGCCTCGAGGCGCCTGACGAGGTTTCTTTCCGGATAAAGTAATTGCTCCTTGCTATAAATCATTTTCGACCTGTCATACTCGCACAGGTTTTTCCAGTCATGGCTCATTATTATCGCCTCTTTTGGGCATGCTTCCTCGCAAAGCCCGCAGAATATGCAACGCGATCCGTCCAGAGTGTAAGTCAGCGGATAGCGCTCACCGTTTTCACGCTCCGCCCCGACAATGCTTATGCAATGCGGAGGACAAATCACCTCGCAAAGCCCGCAGGCCACGCATTTTTCAAGGCCGTCGGAGCGGCGCACCAGCGCCGGGCGCCCTCTGTAAGAAGGCGGGATAACCGGATCCTCCTCCGGGTAGTAGAGGGTCATTATCTTTCTATGCTTACGTCCCCCGGCAAGCTCCATGACAAGACCGGCCATGTTCGTTAAAAAGTGCCTCATGGTAATACTCATCCCGCGAAGAATCTCCGGCACATAGGAGGCCTCCCACAGGGTAAGCTTTGCGTTTCGATCAACTTTTTTAAAAGTAATAGCCATCTAATATCCTCTACACAGCAGGCATGACACCGGTCAGGATGCCTGCGCCGACCAGAAAAATCCAGATCAGCGAAGCCGGCAAGATCATTTTCCAGCCCAGCTTCATAACCTGATCGTACCGAAACCTGGGCAAAGTCCAGCGGATTGACATCTGGAGCATGATTAACAGCGTAAGTTTAATTATAAAAACCGCCACACCTATCAGCATAGCGGCGGCGTTGGCCCCGTTTGGGCCAAGAAAACCTAAAAAGTCGATCAGCCCGGAAACCGTGACGAACGGAATCTGGTGCCCTCCGAAAAACAGGGTAACGCAAAGCGCGCTGATGGTGACTATCTCAAGAAACTCCGCCGTCCAGAACATTATGAACTTCATTCCTGAATATTCGGTGAAATACCCGGCCACAAGCTCCGACTCCGCTTCGGGGGTATCGAACGGTATTCTTTTGTTTTCAGCGATGGCGCATGTTAAAAACAGGATGAACGCGGGAAAGTGCCATATGATTCCCCAGTGATAAAAGTTCTCCTGCTTGTCAACGATCTCCACCAGGCTAAGGCTCTGGTAAAACATCACGAGACCGATTATGGTAAGCCCCATAGCGACTTCGTATGAGAACATCTGGGCGGCGGCTCTTAGCGCTCCTAGTAAAGACCAGTTGTTGTTGGAGGCCCAGCCTGCGATGACGACTCCATAGGTGGCCAGCGAGGCGATGGCGAAAACATAGAGAACTCCCACGTCCAGGTCGGCTATGACAAGGCGGGTCTCGTGGCCCCACAAATTGTACGTCCCGCCAAACGGTATCACGGCAAACGCGATCAACGCTGGTACCACGGATATAACCGGCGCCAGCCTGTGCAATGCGGTCTCGGCGCCTCTGGGAACGAAATCCTCTTTGAATATAAGCTTTATGGCGTCGGCCAGGGAATGGAAGAGGCCGATCACGGTAAAGCCGAGAATAGCGGCCCGGTTGCCGCCTATACGATCCTGCATAACGGCCGACTGTTTGCGCTCTATCCACCCGATGATGGGAGCGTAGAAACCTATGGTCAGACCTAAAATAAACGCGATCTTCACCACGGTTTCCACGAGATCAGGCAGTGTAATCACCTGTCGCACTCCCCGCCGATAAGGTTAATCATATCGAAAGTCGGTATCAGGTCGGCCAGCATAGAGCCTGTGACAAGCTGGGGCATGGCCGAAGTCAAAGCAAAAGAGGGCGGACGGCACCGGCATTTATAAGGTTTCCCTCCCCCATTCGACACTACATAAAACCCTACCTCGCCGTTCGCGCCCTCTATAGGCTGATATACTTCTCCTGCGGGTACTTTTTGCCCCTCAATGACTGCTTTGAAATGAAAAATCAGTGATTCTATCTTTTTGGAGCTTTCATCTTTGGATGGCTGGCGCCAGTTCGGATCGTCGACGTTTATAGGCCCTTCCGGCATTTTTTCGAGGCACTGCTCCACGATACGCATCGACTGGTTGATCTCCTCCATCCGGACAAGGTACCGGTCAAAATTATCACCGGTGGAGCCTAGCGGTATTTCAAAATCAAGTTGGTCGTAGATCAGATACGGCTCTGCCTTGCGAACGTCGAATGGCACGCCGCAAGCCCTGAGACACGGCCCGGTGAAACCCCACTCAATAGCTTTTTCGGCGGAGATGCCGCCGACATCCCGCATCCTGTCGAGGAATATCCGGTTTTTTGTAAGGAGTTTGTCAAAATCGCTCCAAAGCTCCCTGTTCTTTTTGAACGCCTTGGCCACGCCCAGGCCGAATCCATCCGGCAGTTCGCTGATAAGCCCCCCGATACGCACATAGTTGTGGGTAAGCCTGGCGCCGCAGACCGATTCCAGAAGATCCCACACCAATTCCCGCGCTTCGACGAAATAGATGAACGCGCTTAAAGCGCCAAGCTCCAGCGCTCCGGCGCCAAGGTTGGTGTAATGGCCGCTCATCCTCGCCATCTCGCCGATAATGGTTCTTATGTAATCGCATCGCTCCGGCGTTTTGAGCCCTATCAATTTTTCCACGGCCAGGGCGTAGCCGATGTTGTTTAAGACGCTTGCGGTATAGTCGAGCCTGTCTGTATAGGGGAATACACCGCTCCACTGCTGGTTCTCGCACTCTTTTTCAAACGCCCGGTGCAGATAGCCGATCTCCACATCAATATCTTCTATGGTCTCCCCGTCGAGGGTGACGAGAAACTTCACGGTGCCGTGCGTGGCCGGATGGGACGGGCCCATGTTTATCACCATCCGCTCGGTGTGGCTCTCTTTATGGAAATCGTAATCTTTTTTAGCGTCGGTCATTTTTTGTAATTTTTTCTTTAGTTCCTCGGCCCTATAAGAGGTTGCCTTTTTGTTTTCGGATAATCTTTGCGCAGAGGGTGGCCCTCGAATTTTTCGTAGAGCAAGATGCGTTTGAGGTTCGGATGACCCCGAAACACTATCCCGTACATATCAAAGGCCTCTCTTTCGAACCAGTCGGCGCCTCCCCAAATGCCGGTTATCGAATTGATGAACAGGTTGTCTTCGGCCAGGGGCGCCTTTACCCTGATGCGATGGTTTTTCCCGATGGAATAGAGGTGATAGACCACCTCGAACCTGGCGTTCATTTCGGCCAGGTAAGGATTCAAATTCTGGTTGTCAAGATAATCGACCGCCGTTAAATCCATCATCATGTCGAAATTAAGACGGTCGTCTTTCCTCAAAAAATTCATGACATCGAGGATATCCTCCGCGTGAACGACAACCGTCTCGTCCCCGTGCAGGCGATGGGTATGAATCACGACGCCCATGTCGGCGTATTTCTCGATGACAATGGCCAGAGGCGGCCCGCTCGTCGCGTCTCCGCTTCGGGCGCCTCCTGCAGGCGCGCTATCACTCTTCATTTTCATGCTCCGTATATCATCAAGTAACAATCCTGTCGTCCGCTTCCCCGACAGGCGCAATGCCTTTGACGCGGTTTGTCTGGCGTTCTTTTACCACCTGCTCCTGAAGTTTTATAAGTCCGTCCAGAACCATCTCCGGCCTCGGAGGGCATCCGGGGACATAAATGTCCACCGGGATTAATGTGTCTATCCCCTGAACTGTGGCGTAATTGTCGTACATGCCACCGGAAACCGTGCATGCGCCATACGCGAAAACCCATTTGGGCTCTGTCATCTGGTTGAATACTTTTACCAGGATCGGCGCCTGTTTGTGGCTGATGGTGCCTACCACCATCAGAAGATCCGCCTGTCTGGGCGAAAACCGGGGCAAGGCGGCGCCGAAACGGTCGATATCGTAGCGCGGCCCGGCCACGCTCATAAACTCCATTCCACAACATGCGGTGATAAACGGATAAAGGAAAAAGCTGTACTGTCTTCCCCATGCGACAACTTTGTCGAGCTGAGTGATAATAACACTGTCCGACAGAACAGCTTCGGCTTGTTCAGAGTCGTCTATCACTCCCATTCGAGCGCTCCTTTTTTCCAGACATAAATAAGTCCAACACCAAGAAGTAAAATAAAAATCATCATTTCAATAAAACCGAACATTCCCAACTGCTGAAAAATCACGGCCCACGGGAAAAGAAACACGGCTTCTATGTCGAATATGATAAAAAACATCGCTATAAGATAAAAACGGACAGAGTATCTTTGTTTGGGAGATACGATCTGGTTCTCTCCGCACTCGAACGGCTCCATCTTCTCCCGGAAAAAATGCTTCGGCCCTAAAAACTCCGACAGCATCAGCATCGCGCCCGCTATACCGACGGCGACAGCGCCCATGAGCAATACGGGGATATACTGGTTCCTCTTTTTATAAAACCCTCTTTTTTATCCATCTCTTCTAAACTTGAACAAGCTCAACGTCATGCAATTCCAGTTCATATTTCTAACCACAATCTTAACTCTTGCTTATCTTAACTCTTGTAACAGGATCGTTTCGGTATACAAGGTGAGCGGCGGGGGCGTTCTCGAAATTTATCGGGATAAAAACAACGCCTTTGCGCGCCCGGTTTTTTATTTTCAGGCTGGCCAGAATCGAGCCTTGTTTCGACTCCACCACAACTTTATCGCCTTCGTTAAAACTCCCCTCCTCTGCGTCTTCGGGATTCATCTCTATATAGGCGGACGGCTCTAATCGGTTTAAAGTGGGGGAGCGCCTTGTCGCCGGGCCCAGATGGAACAGGGAGTTCATTATCAGGGCAAGGAACGGATATGAGCCGCTCTCACCGGTCTCTACCGGTTTTATGTTGAATTGAAAACTTTCAGCCTTGCCCTTCCTGGGGTAGGAGACAAGTCCGCCGCCGCCTGAGACATTATCGTGGGTCAGCCCCTGATAACCAGGAACGCTATCTGCGATTTCATCGGCTACCTGCTCGCAACTCAAGTAGGAGTCAAGCCCCAGCCTCGCTCCTATATCGGCGAAAATCTCCCATTCGGGCCGGGCCTGCCCCACTCTGTCGATAGCCTTTCGTATAAGCTGAGCCCGTCCTTCATTATTTGTATATGTCCCTTCCCTCTCCGCTATCTGGCAGGAAGGAAGCGTAATATTGGCCAGCACACTCGTCTCGCTTGGAAAGGAGCCTGAAACAACCAGAAACTCCGCGTTCTGAATCGCCTCTCGCACATACTGTCCGTCCGGGTAATAAGTTATCGGGTCGCACCCGGCTACGATCAGCGTCTTGATTGTCCCATCGGAAAGACCATCGAAGATATTCGGGCCGGGGGACGAAAACGCCGGAAAATCAGACCCCCATTTCTTGTTGTAATGCTCTACCGCCCCTGTATCGTCCGCTTTGAGATAACCGGGCAGATGGGTGGGGGACAGTCCCATATCGTTGGCGCCCTGGCTGTTGCAATGCTCTTTGTAGACAAGCGTCTTGCCTCCGGTCAGATTGGCCAGGTTAGCAAGGGCCCGCATTATTTCAGCCGATCCATGATGATCGTGGATTTCTTTTCCGATAAAAATAAGCGGGGCGCCCCTTAAAGCCAATGCTGTCGCCGTCTGTTTGATCGCTTTGAAATCGACCCCGGTTACTTTGGCCGCGTCTTGAACGTTTATAAATTCGGCCGATTTGACAAGCCCTGCCGTATCATCCACTTGATCGGCCACCGAATCTGGATCAAGGCCGCCTATATCCGCGTCGGTGACAGCTTTAATAAGAGAGGCGGCCAGATAAGCTTCGGTTCCATATTTGTAACGCATCATACTATCTGGCCCGGGGAAAAAATCTGACGTATCCCTGCTACTGGCCACAAAAAGCGGGGCGCCTTTATCGCGCATGGCCATACGAACCATGTTGGCGATCACCGGGTTTTCATTCGCCGCGTCGCATCCAAAAAACAAGAACGCGCCTGCTTTGCCGATCTCATCGTAACTTGTTATCTGTGACGAAGCGCCGTAATTGTCGAACATTTGAGCGTTCAGATCGCTGTTTATCATGTTCGACATAGTGTCAATATGGTTTACGCCAAACCCCGCCCTCATAACTTTCTGTAGCATGTAGGCGTCTTCGTTGGTTAAATTCTCAGACGCGAGAACCGCTACGCTATTTGGCCCATGTTTTTGTTTTGCCTCCTTGATTTTTTCCACCACTTCGCTGAGGGCCTGATCCCACGAGACCGGCTCATGCTTGACGCCTTTTAACGCGAGAGGTGTTTTTATCCTCTCGTCGGAATGAAAAGCCTCGAACCCGAACCGCCCCCTCACGCACAGGTTTCCGTTGTTTACCCCGATATTGTCGTCGGAGCTGATCCTCACAATTTTTCCAAGTTTCAGATCCATATGGTACGAGCAACCTACGCCACAATGAGGACAGATCGACTCGACCTTTTTAATTTCCCATGAGCGGGCGGAAAGTATGATAGCGCTACTAATCGCTCCCACCGGGCATACGCTGAGGCATTGGCCGCAAAAATCGCAGTCGAGTTTTTGCCTGGTAACGGTGTTGATCTTCGCCCCGTACCCGGAGCCGTCAATCTCCAGCGCGTTGAAACCTTGTACTTCACGGCAGATTTTCACGCACCGCTCACACATGATGCAAAGGTTCTTGTCATACCGGAGCGCCGCCCAGTCGATGACTGGCTTCTTCTTGTAATCTTCGGTTTTAAACGCCTGCCATGACGCATTGAACTCAAAAGACCTGTCCTGAAGAGAGCATTCGCCAGACCGCTCGCATATTGGGCAGTCTACAGGGTGGTTTACCAGGATAAACTGCATCATCTGCCTGCGGTATTCGGCTAAAGAATCGCTTTTCGTTGTAACGGCCATATCCTCAAGGACGGGGGTGGCGCATGACATTACCGGCCCGTTCACCCCCTCCACCTCTACGGAGCAGATTCTGCAAGAGCCTATGGGAAGAAGTTTTTCAAGGTAACAAAGGGTGGGTATATACACCCCCCTGCTCCGGGCCGCTTCCAAAATTGTCGTCCCGCCCGGCGCCTCGACTGGCTGGCCGTCGAGAGTGAACCTGACCGTCCCGCTTTTGACAGCCACAGCTTCCGTCATTGTTTATCATCCCCTTTATTTATTACACACGCCATGCCGACTATATAACATCGCATGCACCGCCCGGCCTCATCCATCACCTGCTCTTGTGTATACCCAAGCTCCACTTCCTCAAAAGAGCCAAGCTTTTTATCGCGATCACATATAGGCATCGGCTGGCGGCTCCACCCTTTCGGGACTGGTATCACTTCGTCTTTATCGTACGCGCCAATTTTGCGGATTATTTTTTCCATCCACTGAGTATCGCTGATGCGGATTTTCTCTCCTCGAATAAACTGGTCGATACTCTGGGCGCCCCGCTTTCCCTGGCCGGATGCGTCCACTAAAGTGGCGGGGCCTGTCATGCAGTCGCCTCCGGCGAAGACATCCGGCGCGTCGGTTCTCATGGTGTCCTCATCGGCCACAGGGGTTTGCCATTTTGTGACTTGTATCTGCTTGTCTTCATCTAGATAGAAGATGTCGCAGTCTTGACCGATGGCCGATATTATACAATCGGCGTCGATGACATGCTCGGAGCCTTCTATCGGCTTCGGGCGGCGGCGGCCCGATTCATCCGGCTCGCCAAGCTTCATTTTCTGGCTCAACAACCCGACAATTTTACCATTCTCGGCTATGATCTTCGACGGCGCCTCCAGGAACATATATTCGACGCCTTCGTCTAACGAGTCTTTATACTCGTGGGGATCGGCGGGCAATTCTTTTTCTGTTCGGCGGTAAACGATTTTCACATCGGAGCCGAGCCTTGCGAATGTCCGGCAACAGTCCATCGCGGTGTTCCCGCCGCCTATGACCAGCGTCTTTTTTCTTTTAGGGACCGGGTTGAGATTCTGTTTTACCTGATGCAGGATTTCGATCCCGTTATAAAACCCGTCGTACCCGTCATTCTCCCCCTCGACCCGCATCGGCTTGGAAAGGTCGGCGCCGGTGGCGAGGAAAAAGGCTTTAAACCCTTTTTCCCTCAGGCTTTTAAAAGTTTCGTCTTTACCGAAGTGAACGTTATATTTAATCTCCACCCCCATCTCTTTTACGTACCTGGCCTCCTTGTCCATGACCTCGTTTGGAACACGGTACTGGGGAATGCCTGTGCGGGCGGCGCCGCCGCTGTAGGGTAGTTTTTCAAATACAGTCACCCGGTAACCTTTGAGCGCGAGGTTG
>DRJW01000147.1 GCA_011052055.1 Nitrospirota bacterium | reverse complement strand
ATATCCGCAAGCGTAGTAGTAACTACTTCTGAGGACGATTTTGACTCGTCAACGAATTTGACTCGTCAACGAAGCATGGCGCCTTTTACAGCCGATTATAGCAGAAATGGATTTTTAGAGGTTCCTTTGGGTTGGGCCTTTTGATAAACGCCGGGTTTGAAATTATCCTTATGAATAAACGCAAGCTCCTGCCTGGCGCCGCTATGGCGCCGCTGGGGAAAATCATCGATCCGGTGACCCTTATTATGATACTGGACGATCACCTATCGCGCGTATTTCCATTCAGCGCTTTCGCCAGAGACTTTTTTGTCATAGCCCGGAGACCATAATAGCTGGTCAATGAGACCAAGGGGTGATTTGTTAAGCTTTTTAATATGCGTCCTGCATAAAGAGCTTACGCCAGCGTAAATTCCTGGTGTTCTGGGCGCAAGAATTTGCAACCGAACAAAACTTTGCCCACCTCCCGGCGAACCCATATTATCTCCGACTCGATAACATTCTTGTCCCTATCCGGCTCCGAAACGCAATGAATCAGCGCCGTAAGGCCGGTCTTGATATTTTCGTTCCTGTCGGTTATAAACTGCGCCCCTCCAGGGGAAGAGTCAACCAGGGTAGGGATGATTTTGTGTGACATCAAACCATCCTGGATAATGATGGAGATCTCGCTGTATGTTCTCCCTTCAGTGCGCGGATGCGAGCGCTTACTTTCCATTTTTCCCCACTCTTCTATCACCGTATTGTTAATAAGGCTGTCAAAATTATATCACTTTTTATTATATTTTTCTAAAAGCCGGATTAATGGCAAAAAACGGGTCGCACACAGCAAATTCAGCTTTTTGCCAAGATTCGCGACTTTGCCGATTCTTAACAATGAAATGGTCGAACGCGATCTGTGACGTTGGCGCCCACAAAATGCCCACAATTACTGAATTGAAAAGGAGAATGGTGTAGAATAGGAAGTGTAAGCGCAGGATAAAAAGGAAGTTACATACCGTCGGGGCGTGGCGCAGTCTGGTAGCGTACTTGACTGGGGGTCAAGTGGCCGGAGGTTCAAATCCTCTCGCCCCGACCATTTTTTATCGATTAATCAATAGCTTGTCCTCTATAATCTTCGCCCCTGAAAAGCTTTGGGGGCTATATCTGCGCAACTTCCGTATCGCGGCGTGAAATCCGGGGCTCGCCTCTTAGAGTCCATGACAGCCTTGATTATCTGTCCCCACAAGAAGCTCTTGAAAAATGGAAAAAAGGGACTACACTGACACAAGGGATGAAGCGAGGGGACAGACATGAGCCAAACCCGGCAAACTGCGGTATCTTGTTTTTGACCAAAAATACAATTCGAGTTTTATTGTGGGGATTTGGGTGGGGGCGAAGCGCGGGAAATGAGCGGCGACCTGCCATAACAAAAAGCGATGTTTTATGACTGAGCAAAGACAGAGCGCGGAATTGGCCGAGTGCCGGGTAGAGATATGCGCTTTGTACGCCCTTAGCAGGAAACTGAGCCTGTCTTATGAAGGAGATGATATCCCCAGACAACTAGAGGATATCATCAGGACATCCTTTGAAGTAGACAACTTTTCCCTGATGTTTATAGGCGACGGCGATAGCGAGGCTTTACCCGTCTGGTATTCGAGCGGGTCAGGCGGAAAATGCGTTAGCGCCAGCGTAACCCGGTTAGGCAATGTAATATCCAGGACAGCTATCGAGAGCGGTAAGCCGGTATTGGTAGCCAGCATCGAAAAGGAGAAGCGGTTCGATGGCGGCCCGGGAGCAAGCAATGGTAAAGGATCGCTCTTCTCCACTCCCCTGATAGTCTCCGGTAAATTGATCGGGGTGTTTAGTGTGTACATGCGAAAACCTGAGGCGTTCGACATCCATAATGTGAATTTGTACAACGCCGCCGCATGGCATATCGCCCGGGCCGTAGAAAACTCCAAGCTTCTGCAAAGCGCGAAGGAAATGGCCATGATTGACGAGTTGACCTGCATATACTCACGCCGTTTTTTTCTTGAGAACTTTAAAAAAGAGCTCAGCGCCGCAAAACGCTCAGGCTTGCCTTTGTCTTTGATAATGTTTGATATTGATAATTTCAAGAAAATTAACGATGAATACGGGCATCCCATGGGGGACGTAGTTCTAAGAACATTCGGGAAAATATTAAAATCCAATACGAGGAAAGGAGACATTGCCGCAAGGTATGGTGGGGAGGAGTTTGTTGTGCTATTGCCGCGCATGGGCTTGAAAGACGCAACCGCAATCGCGGAAAAGCTCAGGATGGCGGTGGAGAACGAATTGACTGTAGACCTTGAGGGTAAGTCGGTATTGAGGGTTACGGTATCAGGGGGCGTGGCCAGCCATCCTGAATTTGGAGAAACTAGCGACGAACTGATACTCAATGCGGATAAATCACTTCTTGAAGCCAAGAAAAATGGCAAGAACATGATATGCTCCATGCCTGACTACAGGACGGAATTATCCAGTGACGACCGCAGGGTCTCACCACGCTTTCAGCTTCGAATAGTCTTGAACGGGATACCGAAGGGAATCAAGCTAATCGAACTGATGGTCGATAATGAATGGCTTTCATGTGAGCTCAAAGATATAAGTAGTGGAGGTTTTAAAGGGTATGTGCCGTTTGAGCCTACCGACAAGCAAGATTACAGCGCCAAAGTCGGCCTGCTTCACGACCCGGCGAACGGCCCTGAATTCTCTATTAAATGCATAAGAAAAGAGTACACCAGGGACGGGTTCATGATGTGCGCTAAAGTCACCAACAATCTTAATCATTGGAACAAAGCGATAAATTTGATCACACGGTAGTCTTTTTTGTTTCGATCCAGACAAAATAATCCCGCCATATTTATCGATCAAATAGACCGCGAAATATCTGTTGTGTCCTGTCCGGAGCGATTTTGACGGCATATAACGCCGCTATCCCATGCGCGCTCCCGCGTTCCCCCGGCGGGATCAAGCGCTCATTTCAGACGCTTGATCTCCGTTATTACATGCCGGCCATCGTCCGTCGCGTAGAACCCGAAGCTTACCTTGTCCCCGACTTTGACGCCTTTTAACAATTTTTTATTCTCTACATCAAACGTCATAACCATGCCCATCCAGCCGATGCTCTTGATAGGGCCATGGTCGAGTCTAATCTTGCCTGACCTCTTCTTGATCTTTTTGACAGTCCCTACTCCTTTATGAATCTTAACGGCCGCGATTTTTATGGCGGCGCCGTCGCTCATATCGCTTTTGGCGAGCGCGCTATCAGGCAAAGCCGCCACTGCCAGAATAATTGTGGAAGCTATCGCGATAATCATTGGTTTGGCATTCATCATTTCATCTCCTGGTTGTTGTTAATAGATTTTATTACTTTAGGGAACCTCTAATAATCCATTTCTGCTACAATCGGCTGTAAAAGGCGCCATGCTTCGTTGACGAGTCAAAATCGTCCTCAGAGTAGTACTACTACGCTTGCGGCTATT
>DRJW01000146.1 GCA_011052055.1 Nitrospirota bacterium | reverse complement strand
GTTATTACTACGCTTGCGGCTATTTTGTCTCGCAGTCTCGCCTGACGACTTTTCGCTCGATTTCGCTACGAAAGCGCTTTTTAGAGGTTCCCTTATACGGTTTTGAATTGGCCTAAGGTATAATTCGGTTACATAAGAGGTGATCTGATGAAGTCGGCTATGCGTTTTTTTCTTTTATTTTTCTTTACGCTTTTTCTGGCCTGTGGCGGCGATAACAGTGGTGATAGCCAGCAAAGCGCGGCTACCACGCCGGAGCCAGACACCAAAGAGAGTATCAGCGAAAGTGTAAAGCAATATTTGAGCTTGTGGGCGGAGGCTATGCTGGCCGAGAATACGGCCGCCCTTACAGCCCTTATATCGACCGATTATATGAATTCCGGGCTTGGTTACGCCTCTCGCGTTTCGGCTCTTGAGGATGTTTTAAAACAGATAAATATTACCAGCTATTCTTTGGAGCTGGTCAGCGTCGAATCGTACGACGGGGTTAACGCTGTAATCAAGATCAGGACGATATACACTTATGACTGGCTTTTATCGCCCGGATGCTCTCCGTCGGTAGACCGAACCTCCACTTCGTATCTTACAGGGGATGGCGCCGGTGGCTGGCTTAATACAGGCAACCAAAACTCTTCTTATGTAGCCCCCTCCAACGACGGGTTTAACACAGGCTCTGGCTCAACAGTGGCGAAATGTGTTGATTTTGACGACAGGGTTACCGGGAAAAAAAATACGTTCGGGCCGGATGATTACGCCATTTACGCCATGTATCATGTAAAAAACGTCCTGGGCCCCTCTCTTGGAAGTTACGAATGGGTAAGGCCGGACGGAACTGTCCATTACTCTAAAAAGTTTTCTTTTAAAGCGAAAAGTAACCGCTATTCCGGCTGGTCGGTCGCGGCGACATTACGTATCAGCGGCAACGTCAATCTTTTTAATAACAATCAAGGCGTATGGAAATTGGTCGGACATGTAAAAGGCATAAACGGCTCGGTCGATTTTTCTAACAGCTTTAACTACAAAGCAAGCTCTGCATCAAAAGAATCGAGAAGCTCGAAGTTAATCCCGAATGAGGCGGATGATTCGCCACCTTTTTCTCTTGTTCAAAGCGGGCCGATATTGCGCTAATTTTATAAATCCCGGAATTTATTTTTCGGCGGGACGTATATCTTCAAGCCGGAGTTGGATCCGCTCCACGCCTCTCCAGACGTTTTTTTCAGGTGTATAAACAATGTCGAAAGAATCATCGCTTATCGACACGTTTTTAAAAAAAGCGCCCATGTTAAAGCCGATGATCTTCGCCTTGCCCAGGCCTCCTTTCACCGCAAGCCGAACGTGTTGATCCTCTTCTCCCATATAAAAAGGAGGGCTGTCAAAACGGATCCCCCGGCACGCGAACTTTGGCGGGCTTGCGCCTTCCCCGAACGGCCCCAGGGCTTCGATGGCTCCGACCAGCTCCGCGCCCATCAGGCCCGGATCGGCTTCGCAATCTATATTCAAAACAGGATTTATATCCACATCACGAATCTCCTGGCTGGCTATGGCGAGAAACATATTTTTAAACCGGTCGAAATCTCCCTTTCTTAACGTAAATCCGGCGGCCCCTTTATGCCCTCCGAACTTTAACAGGGCGGACTCGCATTTTTTCAGCGCGCCGGACAGATCGAATGACGCTATCGACCGCGCGGAGCCTTTGCCGGTGTCGCCGTTAAAACTCACAAGGGCTGTCGGCAGATAAAACTCGTCTTTTATTTTCGAGGCGGCGATTCCGATTATTCCCGAATGCCAATTGCCAGAACCTAGTACGATGGCTTTATCCTTGGAGAAATCAACCTCGGCCAGAGCCATTTTGCTCGCCTCTTCGAATATCTCGCCCTGCAATTGTCTCCTCAGACGGTTCTCGCCATCCAGAAACAGCGCCAGCTCTTTTGCGCGACGCGGATTTTCTGTCATCAGCAATTCAAGCCCCGGCTGGGCGCTTTTCATCCTCCCCGCAGAGTTGAGCCTGGGCGCCAGGGAAAACCCGACATCCTGGCTGGAGACTGGCCCGCCGATACCGGCCACCAATTTGAGCGCAGACAGCCCCGCTTTGCCGCTTTTTGAAAGCTCTTCGAGCCCGCGCCGGGCGATAATCCTGTTTTCCCCCACCAGGGCGGAGCAATCAGCCACGACACCCACAACCACAAGGTCGAGATAGCGTTTCAGGTTTGGCAGGCTCTCCCTGGACGCGCCGCGCCTGCTCATCTCGCCTCGAAGAGCCATTATCAATTTAAAGGCCACTGCCACGCCGCACAGATGCTTGAACGGATACCGGCAGTCGGGCCGGGCCGGATTCAGAACTGCGACCGCATTGGGAAGAGGCCCGTTTGGCTGGTGATGGTCGGTTATTATAACGTCGATGCCGAGGCCATTGGCGAAGTCGACCGCGCCGGTCGAGTTTATCCCGTTATCCACCGTTATAATAAGGCTACAGCCGGTCGATCTGATTTTTTTTATCGCCTCCTCGCTCATCCCGTAACCTTCCGTATGACGGTCGGGGATGTAATGACCAGCCTCAATTCCTGTCTCCGAGAAGAAGCGGAGCAATATGGCTGTGGCTGTGATTCCATCGGCGTCGTAATCCCCGAAAACAACAATTTTTTCCTTGTTGTCTTTCGCGGATAAAATACGATCAACCGCCTCCGGCATCGACGCCATCAGCATCGGGTCTAAAAGCTCGTCCAGCGGCGCCTTAAAAAAACTATCCGCCTGACCGGTTGTGGTGACGCCCCGGTTGACCAGAATTCTGGCGACAATTGGATCGATGGAAAAATGTTTTATCAGAGACTCTTCGGCGCCTTTATCCCCTCTGGATATGATCCATCGCTTTTTTCTTTTCACTCTTTTTCGCCATATTTATATATCGAGGTTACGATCTCATCCTCTATTTTATCGGCGCCTTTATAGTTGCACTTGTTATCATTCAGAAATATGGCGAAAGCGAACAGGCTTCCTTTCTCCCCGGCCACGTAACCGGCCAGGGCGCTTAATCTGGAAAGAGAGCCGGTCTTGGCGCGCGCTTGGGATCGGGCGGGAGACGAGCTCATCCTCTTTTTTACCGAGCCATCCACACCCATTATTCCCAGCGAGGCGAGAAAATCTGGGCCTATATCGAACCTTCCATTCATCACCGTTAAAAGGCTTGTGATCGCTTTTGCGGATATCCGATTCCTTCGGGAAAGACCGGAGGCGTCGGCCAGAATAATTTCTGACACATCTATACCCGAATCGGTCAGGAACCGGCGCAATAGCTCCAGCGCTTTTTCATGCGATCCAGGAGCGCCCGTTTTTTCGGCGGCGATGGTTTTTGCTATCTGCTCGGCGACAAAGTTATTTGAGAACTTGTTGAGTTTGCGGACAATCACCGCCAGGGGATCAGATTTGTGGGTATAGATCGAAGTTGCGCTCTTGTCTGTGACGGCTATTCGAACACCGCCTTTAATGACCACGCCTGAGCGCTGGAAATATTCTTTAAACGTCACCGCCGCGTACTCCAACGGATTCTGGATGTTTAAATATATTTTTTTTCCTTTCGAGCCAGGCCGCATAATGCCGGTCACGGTGATGACAGTCTTCCCTTTTTGTAAAGAGCGCAGGGCTGTTATCCCCCTTTTGCCAGATAAGGCTGTCGTGGCTTTATTGACCAGTTCAAAATAGGGGGAGTCGGGAAATAGCCCCACGATGGCCGGGCCGCCGTTTTTACCGCCGGGATGGACATCGACAGCCACTGTGTTAAAGCTTACCGACAAAGCCCCCAGCCTTGCGTCATAAGCCCGTTGTGTGTGGTTTTCCTTCCATGATGGGGCGGTTATAAGCGAATCGAAATAAGTCCCGTCCACAACAAGGGCGCCGGTCACCTCGTTTACGCCCATCCGTTTTATCTGTTCAGCGATCAGCCAGATTTTCTCCGGCGTAAGATCCGGGTCGCCCCCGCCGCGTATGATAAGGTCTCCGTCTATAACTCCGCTCTTTCGAGAGCCGGTATGGAGAATTTCGGTTTTGAACCTGTAATTCGGGCCAAGGTAATGGAG
>DRJW01000145.1 GCA_011052055.1 Nitrospirota bacterium | reverse complement strand
CGTCTATATCTTCAAAATGACAAGGGTCGCTTGAAATACTGCAATCAACACCGACGGAGGCAAACGCCTGACGCACCGACTCCAGGTTCCCCATTCCGTAATCGACAATGGCAATATTAGGCAAGCTTAACGTCCTTGCGTCAGGCTATTTTCATTGCGGGAAACCACCGGATGGCGTCTAATCACCGCCGGTTCTGAGGTCACAAGGCCCTTCTCCTCGAACTTCCTCAGATAATCCCACAAAAGGTGAAACGAAAGATCGTGCCGAAGGGCAATATCGAGAGTCGATGTTCGCCCGTTAAAATAGCGCATAAGGCTGTCTAGCAGGCCGCCCCACTTTTCAGAATCGCCGGGCAATCCTTTGTTCACCGCCGGATCGGGCCGCTCACAATAGAGATTGTAATCAGGATGAGAAAGACATGGAAGCCCGTCGAAACGCCGCTGGTAAGTGCGGTTCTTTTCAAGAATTTCCACCGCTTGCTTTAGAATTAAATAAAACCGCTCGACGTACTCTGAATCCAGGCTTTCGGCTGTGTCGAGACTCGAATGGTATTCGGGATAAGGCTCGAACTGGTCGATACAGCGGGTCAATTCCACGAAGGGAACTTCATAGCCAGGCGCCTCCCACACCGTCTCATCGTTGCCCGCCCCTTTGCGCCAGGGAACCGAGACCGTTTTTTCCCCGCATGCGCCAAAGAGATATGCGAACAGTATATCTATGGGCTGATCGCCCAAAAACGAGGAGGTAATTTTCAATGGCGCCGCCACACCGGGCATTTCAGCGAAAATGCCACTTACCATCAGTTCGAGCTCATCGCGTGTCCTATCTCCAAGATAGAAGACCGTTCCTAAATGCTCGGGAGCCAGAATAAGCCGGTAACTATAGCGATTGCCGGCCCGCGCATTTATCCATTGAAAAAGACGGATCAGCAAAGCCACACCTGCCATGCCATCGTTGGCCTGATGGGGATGGCATACATGGCTATTAAAAACTATTGTTTGCGGCGTCGTCCCGGCCACAAAACACTCCCCCACCAGCATCTCGCCATCCTCGGCGATCGTTTCAAGGTCGATCTCGAACCTGCCACCGGTGGGAAAGGCGGAAAATTCGCCAAAGGGTATGGAAAACACCCAATCGATATCCCAGGGGCGGTATTGCCAGGCGCAATGATATATGATGGCGTCAGGCCTTTTTTCGTCGGTAATCACATGCGCGGCCAGTTCGTTAAAATCAACCGTTCCTTTAAATGATTTTGATAATTGCGCCACCGCCAGGGTATGGCTGGCGCCGTCATAAAGAAGCGTCCCGTTATGGCTGATGGTGGCCCGCTCAACCCGCCAGCGCTTCGGCACGACCCACCCGTTTTGCTGACTTCCAGACGCATATCGATGCAGAGTAAGGGGCAGTTCTTCTCCGATGCGGGAGAACAACTCGTCATTCCCCTGGCTCACCACACCTGTAGCCGGTTTGCACAGATCACGCGTGAGCGCGAGAATGCTCTCGCCGCTGACTACTTGGTCGCTATTAAAAAGCACCACGGCTGATACAAAGATCCTCGGAAATTGAGCCGCTCACCCCCCTCTTCCCGGCGGGTATAGGTGATCATCAGATCGGTCTCATCCGAAGGAGGGATATCAACGCCAATCTGGAAAGGTTGGAAAGCGACCGATGAAAAGCCGGCCTCCTTGAGCATTTTTTCTGTCTTTTCATAGGAGTGCGCATGCAGGGTCAGACCCTCGGCATGCTCACGAGTCCGCTCTACAATGTAGAGTTCCTGGTCAAATCGATGATAGTAATCAAAGGAGACAAACTTCCCGCCTGCAATCAGCGCGGCGCAAATAGAAGCGTAGCTAAAGGAAAGATGCTCGTCCTTGAACCGGTGCAACACCTTGTTGGTCACCACAAGTTCGTACGCCCCGGTCGCGCCCAGCTCGCGAACGTCCCCCACTTGAAAGTCGATACCGGCCAGTTTTTCATTTTTGCGGCAGTGGTCGATAACCTCGTCGAAGAGATCGAGCCCCGCAAGCGACCAGCCGGGAAAAGCTTGTTTGATATGGCAAAGCATGGCGCCATTATGGCAACCGACATCAAGAAGGCGAATGGGGCCCGCCCGGTCCGTCCCGAAGTCGTTGAGGATGGCGAGCAAATCCTTGTCGCTCTCCCGTATCTGATCTTCATATTTCGCCTGGAACTCCAGATATTTGGTAGTGACATACTCCTTGGGCGCCGATTTATCAAATGAACCCTGATTCCCCATCATTTCTCCTTATCAATGCGGATATTAGTTGCTAAATTTTACGGTTTCTGAAAACCCGGCCACTTCGACCTGCCCGGGCGCTACATAAGCCAACAAAATTCCGGCCCGCTCATTTGCGCCGGGTAGCATGAAGCCTTCGTCAAAACCGGGCAGGTATTTAAAGCGCCACGGGGCGCCGGTAGCCAGGAAGCTTTCTATTATTTGTGAAAGCGCGGGCAACCTCCGCTCGATGCCTTTGATGGTTGTTCGAATGACCTCTTCATCACTTTCGCTTACCCTTACGGAAACAAGAACCGACGACTTCATCACCGCTAAACACGCTCCGGCGTCGATAGTGGCGGCCGCCTCGCTTCGAAAATGACGATTCAGATTGATAATCAGCAAATCGGAGCGCTCCGACATCTCTTCGATGTTATGGATAGAGATGGTGTCTACTTCAGCATAGCTAAAGTCACGCCAGTCCTGATCGACAGCTTGCACGGTTATGAATTTGCGGCCGTACGCGCTCTCGCCAATACCATGATACGTAAACGGCTCCCGTCCGTCCCGCTCCCACATCAGCTTCATATATTCGTAGGTCACCCCGACACCAGGATAGACTTCACTCACCACAGGCCGTTTCCCGCTCCTGTCTGCGATCTGTTTTAGCAGTTTAGCGCCAGCGGAGGCTAGCTCACTGGCGTCGTCGCGCTCGATGAAGCTCTTTAAACCTTCGTCGGAGAACTCTTCCGCTATAACGCTACGGCGCATGGTCCGCACCAGAAACAGGTGGGAAAAGTCGAACGCATCGTCCAACATGAAATCTTTGAGCTCCATGAAATTAATCGGTTTGTCCGAGCCATGGGGGTACGCGAATTTTCCAACGCACCAGGATAAATCTTTAGGCATTGGGCCGTTCCTTACAGAGCAAGTTGATTATCAGAGTAGGGAGGATCGGCAAGGGTTGTATAAATAAAATGGTAACTTCCCATGGACGCAATGCGATCCGATCCAATGCCGATATAACTATTGGGCTGGGTGGAGTCGCTTTCGAGTATGAAATCGGCTACTAAAAATCGGCCATCTGGACGCGCATTCGCCAGTCCCGCAAGATCCTT
>DRJW01000144.1 GCA_011052055.1 Nitrospirota bacterium | reverse complement strand
TACTTTCAAAAATGTTGGACGTGTCAAGCTCCAGCTCGTCACCCTGGTCGATCCGGTCGTAATCCGCCTCGTTTTCGAATGTCAGCGGCAATATACCAAAATTTATAAGGTTGGCCATATGAATCCGGGCGAACGATTTCACGATTACAGCTTTAACTCCGAGATATTTGGGCGCGATGGCGGCGTGCTCTCTGGATGATCCCTGCCCGTAATTGGAGCCGCCGATTATAAAACCGCCTCCCTCTTCTTTGGCGCGGGAAGGGAAGCTTGTGTCCACCCGCTCGAAAACGAACTCAGAAATCGCCGGGATGTTTGAGCGCAGGGGTAATATCCTGGCGCCTGCGGGCATGATGTCGTCCGTTGTTATGTTGTCACCGGTTTTCAGAAGCGCTTTCCCCTCCAGCGAGTCTGGCAGTGGGTCAAAGCTTGGAAGAGGGGCTATGTTCGGCCCTCGTTTGATCTCCACTTTCGAAGCCCTCGCCGGTGGAATAGGGGAAATTATCATGTTGTCGTTTATATCGAACTTCTTCGGCAAGGCTATGGCTTTATACTTGACGCCCAGCTTTTTAGCTATCTTTCGCGGATCGGAAAGCTTACCCGAAAGGGCGGCGCCTGCGGCTGTTTCGGGGCTGACTAGATATATCCCGGCGTCTGCTGTGCCGGATCGTCCCTTGAAGTTGCGGTTAAATGTGCGAACCGACACGCCTTCGCTGTTTGGCGCCGCGCCCATACCTATGCAGGGGCCGCAGGCCGACTCCAGTATCCGGGCGCCAGCTGATATCAGCGTAGCCAGAGCGCCGTTATCCGATATCATTTTATACACCTGCCTGCTTCCCGGAGAGACGACAAGCGAAAGATCGGGACTTATCGTCTTTCCTTTCAGCATTTTCGCCACAATCATAAGATCGCGGAAAGATGAATTGGTGCACGATCCTATCGCCACCTGGGACACTTTTAAACCTTTAATGCTTGTCACTTTGACAACGTTGTCGGGCATATGAGGCTGGGCGACCATCGGGACAAGCTTGTCGAGGTTAATTTCGATACTCTCGTCATATTCGCAATCTTTATCCGCCTTAAGCTCAATCCAGTCTTTTTCCCTTTTCTGAGCTTTCAGATAATCTCTGGTTTTGGAGTCGCTTGGAAAAATGGAAGTGGTGGCGCCAAGCTCGGCCCCCATATTCGTTATCGTGGCCCTGTCTGGAACGCTCAAGGATTTTAGCGCCGGTCCGGAGTATTCTATCACCTTGCCCACTCCTCCTTTGACAGAGAGCCTGCGTAAAACTTCGAGGATAATATCTTTTGCGGAAACCCACGGCCCAAGCTTGCCGGTGAGACGAACGTTTAATACTTCTGGACATGTGAGGTTGAAAGGATGACCGGCCATAGCCATGGCGACGTCCAGCCCCCCGGCTCCAATCGATATCATCCCCAACCCGCCCTGGGTCGGTGTGTGGCTGTCGGAGCCTAACAGTGTCTGGCCGGGAACGCCGAACCGCTCCAGATGAACCTGGTGGCATATACCGTTGCCGGGCCTTGAAAAAGTAATGCCGTATTTTGCGGCGACAGATTGCAGGTACTGATGGTCGTCCGCGTTTTTAAAATCGGTCTGGAGAGTGTTATGGTCTATATACGAAACCGAAAGTTTTGTTTTGACCCTCTCGACGCCCAGCGCCTCGAACTCAAGGTGCGCCATAGTGCCGGTGGCGTCCTGGGTCAGTGTCTGGTCAATTTTAACAGTGATTTTCTCTCCGGCGGCAAGCTCGCCCTCGACAAGATGATTTTTCAGGATTTTTTGAGTTACGTTCAGTCCCATCAAAAGCCTTTCCGCCGCTCCATCACAGCATTAAATCTATCTATGTATTAGTCCGTTCTTATAAACACAGGCCG
>DRJW01000143.1 GCA_011052055.1 Nitrospirota bacterium | reverse complement strand
CTCCCAATAGCTACGCCAATCCCAGGGCATGACAACACCCGTTATTAGAAACATGACAAAAATCAAAGCCAGCGTCAACCCCGTCCACCAGTTTAGTTCTCTTGGCGGCCTGTAAGACCGCTTGGCCAGAATATGGATAAAGTGAATAAATATAAATACTATCGTCAGCGTGGCGCTGTATCTGTGGACGTTTCTGAACAAGGCGCCAAAAGAAGTCTGGTTGCACATATCGTTGATGCTCTGGTGCGCCAAATCTGGTAGCGGGATGTAGTACCAGAGCATATAGAAGCCGGTGATGAATTGAATTAAAATGCAACCTATGGTAAGACCACCGAAAACGTGCCAGATGTTAAGGCCTTCGGGGAGCGGATAGGCTATGTGCCGATCATAAAAATCTCTGACGCCGAGCCTTAAATCAAACCAGTCCACTAACGTTTTAATCATTTCGCTTCAACTTTCGTTTCAACTTTTTTGGGTTCAACTTTATCTTCGCGTATCGAAGGCTCCAAAGGCACGGCCCTGGCGTCTTTCGGAGCTTTAAGAAAATCATCTTCGTTAACCGTCTGGGCCAGAAAATCTATTTCCCATTTGTGGGCCTCTTCATTCAATATAAGGTTCATGCTGGACGTGCTTTTAAAATCTCCGCCGAATACCGACGGTGACATAACTTCCATTGACACATTCGCAATCAGGTATCCATCTCCGTCCCGTTTTTTATTAATGACTGTTTTAACTACTTTGATTTTCGATTCTTTGCTGAATTCCTGAGTCCATTTTCTAAAAGTATTTTGATCCACCCTGGACGTCTTGGCGCTAATCAATTTCATAGCTTCCATGTTTGTCAGCTTTCCGCCTTCAGAGATAAGATCAAAAAAACGTAAAACTACTTTATCAGGCGTCGTAGCGGGCAATACAGTTTCTTCCTTTTTACTGGTACAGCCTGTAGCCATTAAAAGGATAAGTACCCCCGCAATCGGAAACTTCGATGACAATCTCATTTTTCACTACTTAAAAAAAGAGACCGGGCCGCTATAGCCCGGTCTCCTGAGAATAACACAACTCTAACGAAGAAATGGGGCGCCTATATGGTAGGCTCCTTACCTTCAGTCAGAGTATTCATCAGCTTGTTAGTACCTACGACCCATACATGCTCATTCTCATCGACCAACTGCTCCTTCATGGAGACACTGTCGTAATCACCGACGGCCAAAGAGGCCTGTTGCCCCGGTGGATCGACAAAGAACGTTCCGCGCATCTCAAGATGCAAGGGACCGCAGAAGTGCTGGCAAAAGAACTCATACTCACCAGCCTTCGAAGCTACGAACTCGGCCACCATTGACATGCCGCGCACACCGATAATCATCGTCCGCGGACCATAGAAGCCATATATATTCAGCCCCATGGTGACATCCGGATTCTTTGTCAGACCGGCCGCCTTGTCGATATTGGTGTAAATAATCCTCACTTTGGCGCCTTTTGGCACATGGATAAACCTTGGCACATAACCATAAGAGAAGCCCTTGACACGGATCACGTATACATCGCCATCCTTGGTGATTCCAGGCTTGCCGTTATCCCGTGGCACCCACCTTTTCTTGGTGTTGGCCACGTGACGAGGCTCAAGTTGCGGATGAACGTTGGCTGGCAGACCGGGGCGCCCTTTAGCGCCGAAAGAGACATGAACGTCACCAAGGTCATAACCTTTGGTAAACAGATCGTCGCCTTTACCGGTGTTCCAACGCTGGATAAATGTGGCGAAAATCTGACGCCCCTCGTGAGGCTCACCATCCACCGGAATAATCTTGACAGATTTGCCGTATGTGTCAGAAGTTTCGTCGATATCCTCTAACTCAAAGTTGACCGCGAACACTATTCCCGTCGGTGTAAAAAGACCGGTCGAGAACTTGTTTTGCGATACATAATAAGCGTTGTCAGGAGCTATCGAGTTGTGACCAACACGATAGTGGATTGGAAACTCGTCGACAAGTTGCATACGCTGCAAATCTATCTTCGAGGTAGAGTCGGACACGAAGCAAGACTGGTAAACATACTTGCCAAGTGAGTCGATCTGGTTATGCAGTGGGCCAGCGCCGGTCGGAATAACCTTATGAACCTTCAGTGTCTCCACGTCGATAACCGACAGAGTAGCTGAAAGCTTGTCGCATACGGTAACCATCCTGTTAGTCGGGCTAACATTCGTGCCGTGCGGGTTTTTACCGACCGGTATCTCTTTGATCAGCTTGAAAGGATCCTGGCTGAACACCATGACAGTGGAGTGATAGTAGTTGCCGGAAAATACATACTTTCCGTCTTTACTCGTGTCTGGATAATCTGGAGAGCTCGGCGCGGGCGGAATGTTAAGCACCGTCGTGGCGCCGTCACTGAGCCTCAGCTTGAGCATTTTGCCTGTCAACTCGCCTGTGGCGAACAGATATTTTCCGTTGGGCGACAGGGCGGCGCAGTGGTGGACACCAAAAGGCACCGGTAAGGCGAAGATTCTTTCAGTCCAGCCTGTCTGGAGATTAACCTCGCCGATAGTGTTGGCCCCTTTGTCGGAGACATACAGGTACTTACCGTCAGGCGTACCGTTATTATTCCCGGCGTTGGAGCCGGAGAATGGAAAGTTGTGAAGATCCACACCCACCCTGATATGGCGGTATGTCCTCATCGACGGAATGCCGATAACGCCGATAGCGCCATCAACGCCGCCAGCGTCGTACAAGATAGCGTAGTCACGCAAAGGCGCGTCGCTGTCATACTTTTCGGTCACGTGCCAGTCACGTTTATCGAAAGGAGTCAGGACGGTCTTCTTGGCCTCGGCCTTAACCGAAAGAAGTGTGACGCCTATAATCAGCGCCAAACTAAATATAATGGATTTTTTCAAAACTGCTCACCCCCTATCTTAGGTTATCTTTCATGTTTGTAATAACTACCCGATTTTGCGTCTGAAGCCAGGCGCTTGATCAGATAATCGTTCCTGTCTAGAATGTCGATCCTGCGAGCATTCCACTTTCCTCCTTTGTACCAGCCATAGGCGGCGATCAGATCGCCCTTTTTGAGCTCCTTGAATTTCTTGAAATGGCCTCTCATGGCTGTCATAACATAGCACTCAGGCAGAAGCTCAAGCGAATAGCTTTTCGGAGTCTTCTCAAACTCGGTCTTGATCGTAAGTTTGCGATCACCTAAGCTCGTGATAACACCAATCTGAAGAGTGTCTGTTATTGCAGAGCCGTTGCCTAGCGCCCCAGCGTAAACAGTCGAGACGGTAAAAGCAGACAGAGCCAACACAACCGCAAAAACCATGGACACAAGAATTTTTGTCTTTTTCATTTAGACACCCCCTTCCATTCAATAAGTTACATAATTCCGCATAAAACGGATGTATGGGCAACCTGAGAATGCAAACGATATACCAAGTAAATGGAATTAAATATAAAGTTAACTGGTTATATTTCAATCTGTTCTAATAGCGCTAATCGGCGTTGAATCAAATAAAATAACCATTCTAATTCTCTCTGAGCGGGATTGACTCCTGAAAAACCAGTAACTCACTATCAATCAATATGTTACCTTGAGCCGGGCCTGTTTTCACCGATGTTGCTTTTATATTATTCGTTTTAAAATAAAGAGAACGTTTCGTTATACGAAGGGGCGAGTTTATTTCTGCTTTAGTAGCGTCTCGGTTAATTCCGGGTTCAATCGCTCAAGCTCTTTAAGCGCTTCTAAAGCCTCCTTATCCAAGCCTTGGTACTGGTACGCTTTTGCAAGATAGAAATGAACTTCCAGCAGGTTGTTATTAATGAGTTTAGCCCACTTGAAAATTTTCGTTGCCGTTTTGAAATCTCCCCTGTTGAAATACATAAAACCAAGATCAAAAATCGCGAGACCCAGAAAAGGGTCCGGGGGGGTCAGCTTAGCGGCTTGTTTATATTTCCTTAACTCGTCGGGATAGTTACGTGACGCATGATCGATTCTTCCCTCAAGTAGCAACTCCCTTCCCTTGAAATATTTTCCAACAGCCTCGGCCAGCTTTTTACTATCCGCCGATTTCGATGCCGTCAGGTTTATCTTTTCCCTGGCTTTAATCAGAGATCTGAAATTTTTGATTGCGTTGGCCGATCTGGCCCAGATATTACCGGGTGCGGTATATTCTATCAGGGGCAGGTTGTCAGTGTTTATTTTATGCCCGTTTGTAAATTCCAGAACGCCCGGCCTCTCCATAACGAAAAAACTAAGGAAGGAAAGGGGATCGGAGCTTTCGATCATGTCTTTTCGCACATCTTCATTTTGAAAAGCTTTTACCAGTGAATCGAGTTCAAACCCTATAGGCTCGGCGGAGCCCAGAAGCATCAATGTTGGAAGCTCGGCGTTTATATCACCCGACCATACGAGGACATGCTCGAAAGCGTAGGCGAAAGTACGCATAATCACTTTGAGGTTATCGGGGGAAAGCTGGTACAGGGGAAGCCACTGGGCCATGGCGCCCCCCCTTTTGAGTTTTGATTTCACATTTTTAAAGTGCTCCAGCGAGTAGAGGCTTCCCACGCCGGCGCTGTCTGGCTGGAACAGGTCGGATATCACCAGGTCGTATTTACGGTTTGTAACCTTGAGGTAGTGCCGTCCGTCCCAGAGCGTAAGGTGAAAACGTTTATCGGCTATGATGTTGTGGTTGTCCTTGTCGAAAAGATATTGAGCGTCGATAAGCGACGGAACTATCTCGACGCAATCGATTCTTTCTACCGGATGACGTCCCACCGAGCCTGCGGTGATGCCTGACCCCAGGGATATGAGCAAAACGTCCTTGGCGTCCGGCTTGAGGAGGAGCGGAATATGCCCGAAACGGACAGCCACATCGTCACTGGTGGCAAGCTGATAGTTGTTGACCATTAGTGTCAACGGGCCTTTTTCCCGGTTTTGCATGACTTTTACCGTCCCCATAACATCTTCTTCGGAAAATACGATTCTATCTTTGGAGGCGCCGCCAAGCCCGATATCGACGCCCGATATCAATATGCTCACGACAACAAGCATCGCTGTTATGGCCGACACAGGAAACACCCAGCCGGTTCCTCTGCGCGAAACCGCCGACAACAGGGAAATGTAGCCGATGCCCATACCTATGACAGATACAAGGAACAAGCTTTTCTGAAGCCCAAGCAGTGGCAAGAAGAGAAAACCCGCAGACAGTGATCCGGCGATACCGCCCATGGTTCCTACGGCGTAAACCATGCCGGCGTACCTGCCAAGAGAGCTGATCGAATCGGTGGTTACGCGGCATATCAAAGGATAAGACACCCCGAAAAGGAAAGTGGGAAACAGAAAACCGAGCGCCATTAAACCGAGTGTTATAAAGACATCCTTGCCAAGGCTCATTCCATTTAAAGCCGCCCCGGCCCCCTCGGCCAAATCAGGGAACTTGTAGAACAACCAAACGCTTACAAACCCCCAGACGCCTATCATTATCTGCGCGAACCCGAAAAGCCGCATCGGGTCTTTGAGGCTGTCGAGCCTTTTTGAAAAGAAATGGCTTCCCAGCGCAATCCCCAGCAGGTAGACCGTCAAAAGATTACTAAACAGATATACAGTAGACTTAAAAGAGACTATGAACGCGCGAGTCCATAAAATTTCGAAAGCCAACGCCGTAAAGCCGGCCAGCCCCGCCAAAAGCAATGACAGCTCCAGGGGTATCTTTGCTGTAAATGGCGCTTCATCCGGCCTGTTATCGACCGGCGTCTCGCGCTTTTTTTTCTTCCCTTTAGCTTTTTTCGTTTTCTTTTTTTCCTTGATTACTCCGGTCGGAGCGGCCCAGACCAGGGAGGCCACAGCCACATTCAGCCAGAAGGCCGTCATCAACGCGCCCCACACACCCAGCTGGCTGATCAAAAGATATCCGGCGAAAAAACATCCCGCCATCGCCCCATATGTGTTGGCCGCGTAAAGCGATCCTATTCCAAGGCCTATACCGTCGAAATTTTTTACGTAGAATTTACTCATCACCGGCAGAGCCCCCCCCATGAGGAAGGTGGGAATAAGCAGTATGGTGAAAAGTAAAACAAACCTTAAAGCCTGCCAGCCGAGCGATCCGATCGACTCCACCGTCATCATGCCGGTGACAAGATTATCGAGTGTATCTATCGAGCCGCTGACCGCTATGGCCGATACGGCTATAGCCACTTCCAGCGCTATGTACCAGGCCACCGGTTTTTCCAGACGATCCGCCCATTGCCCCAGGAAATGACTGCCTAACGCAAGGCCTGCTAAAAAAGCGGCCACCACCATCGACACCGCGAAGACAGTAGCGCCGAATACAAGGGAGAACATCCTTATCCAGACAATCTGGTATATCAGACCGGCGGCGCCGGACATGAAAAAGGAGACGGTGTATATTTTTTGGGCGTTCACGTCTGGCTTATAAAAACTGAACGGAGCTTGCCGAACGCCGGGAAAATAACAACTTCATTTCCGCCGCCCGCCCGTTTCCGGGCCTTCGTCCGAGAGGCGTCCTTTTTCCACAGAACGCTCATGGAGGGCAAGTTTAGTCAGGTCGTTTCTTTTTAACATTCTATATAACGACATCCTCGCTATACCCGCCTCTTCTGACGCCTGGGATATATTACCTTTGTTCATCAAAAGAAGGTCCTCTAGAAATTGTCTTTCAAATTGCCTCATCCATACGCGCTTGGCCTCTTTGAAAGTCAAACCGCTCAAGGGGCCCGGCGGTTGCGCGTTTTCCGGGATATCTTTAAGCGCAAGCGTATCGCTGTTTGATAGCGAAGCCTCTGTCTCTATCACGTCTCTAAGCTCACTTATGTTGCCGGGCCAATTATATTCCATAAGCTTCGATAGCGATTCGAAGCTGAGTGTTTTGGGTCTGGTGTCTTCTCTGCGAGCGTATTCTTTCAGAAAATGATCGCACAAGATACCAATATCCTCTTTTCGATGACGAAGGGGCGGAATTTCGATCTTCAGTATATTGAGGTGATAGTAGAGGTCTTCGCGCAACTGGCCATCATTCAACGCCTCGCGCAGGTCGCGTGTGCTGGAGGCTATCATTCTCACGTCGATACGAACCGCTTCCCATCCGCCCCGCCGAACCGTCTCTTTATCTTGGAGCGCTTTTAACAACTTGGCCTGTATTCCGATGTCGAGATCCTCTATTTTCTCAAGATATAAAACGCCTCCCTCTGCGGCCTCAAAAACGCTTTTGTTCTGACTGTCAGACGATCTGTTTGCGCCTTTTACAGGAGCCGCCTCCAGGTTTTCTCTGGTCAATGTGGCCGAATCGACTGGCACAAACGGCCCGTTCGCTCTTTCGCTGTTTTTGTGTATCGCCCTTGCTACCTGCTCTTTACCGACCCCCTGCTCACCATAGAGCAGTATATTTGTCTTGGCGGCCGAGACTTTTTCGATCATTTTGATAATTTTAAGAATCCGTGGATGCTTCCCCACGAGATGGTGATTGAAAAAATCCTCTTGTAGCTTGTCTTTCAGGGCGATGTTCTCCAGGTAAAGCCTGCATTGATCGACCGCCCTGCGAACTGTGATAATCAACTGGTCGCTGGTGAAAGGTTTTGGCAGGTAATCGAACGCTCCTAGCTTCACCGCCTCCACAACGCCTTCTACAGTAGCATATGCCGATATTATGATTACAGGCACATAGGGTATCTGGCGCCGCACGTCCCGTAGGATATCAACTCCGCTTTTACCGGGCATTTTAAAATCGGTAATTACTGCGTTTGGCCGGGCGGAGAGGGCCAGGCTGGAAGCCTCGAAAGGATCGCTTGTGGTTATACACTTGTAGCGCCCGGCCTCCAATATGCGCGCATAGCTTTCCAGAAGGTCAGGCTCGTCGTCTATGACCAGGACAGTCCCTTTTATCTTTTTGTTTTCAGACATCCGCCGAAATCAGGCCTTTATTATTTTCGGATAACATTTTTGATCCCGTGTCGAGTGTCACGGTGAATACGGTTCCCGTGTCTGGATCGGAGTCAACTTCTATAGAGCCGCCAAATCCTTTCACAAGACCGTAGCTTATTGAAAGGCCCAGGCCTGTGCCCTGGCCCACTTCTTTTGTGGTAAAAAAAGGCTCGAAGACCCGCTTGACTTTCTCTTTGGGAATTCCGTGTCCTCTATCTTTTATTTCAAGCTTCACTTTACCGCCGCCGGCCGATCTTGTCGTGATCTCTATTTTTTGACCGGACGAGGAGGCCTGATAGGCGTTATAGGCTATATTGTAAATCACCTGCTCTATGCCGGAGGCGTTCGCCCAGACGAATGGAAGACCCGGCTCTAGATCCACAACTATGTCCATCCCCTTTTTCTTTGCCGGATACTCTATGAGATCCGCCACCACCCTCACAATATCGTTCAGATCGACCTGCCCCGGCTCGCCAGACCCGCTTCTTGAAAATGTAAGCAGGTTTCCCGCTATCCTTCCTATGCGCGCAGAATGGCTTCTTAACACCCCCAGGTCTTTACGGACGGTCTCCATGTCTCCTTTTTCTATGGCTTTTTCGATAAGCTCAAGCCTGGTAACAACGATGGAAATAGGATTGTTTATCTCGTGGGCCACCCCGGCGCTCAGGAAACCTATCGCCGCCAGCTTTTCAGCCTGCATCAGTTTTCGCTCCACCTGCTTAATACGCTCGGAGCGCTCCTCTACTTTTTTTTCAAGTGTCTCGGAATACTCTTTTAGCGAATCTGCCATCATGTTATAGGCTTTGGCCAACGATTCGATCTCATCGCCAGACTTTATATCTATCCTGTGGTCGAGTTCACGTCTGCCGGCGCGCTCCACTCCGTCTATCAGCTTGTTGATCGGCCTTGTAAGCGCGCGGGAAAGGATCACCGCCACTATAATCACAAACCCAAAAGCGCCAAGAGCGGCCAGGATATATTTTTTCTTGATCTCATACAGCTTTTCTGAGAAAAGCTTTTTGGGATATACGTCAAACACTACGTAAAACCTGCTTTTGTCGGCTGGCTCTGGATAAACGGCGCTGTATGCGAAAAGGTTGTCAGGATCGTCGGATATTATTCCCGACCGGCCGGAGAGTATCTGCGAGACGACAGCTTTAGGGTATGAGACCCTCATATCGGAGTATGGTTTCATCCGCGCTGCGTCCAGACCGGTATTTACGTATGGATTGAAAATAAAATTACCTTTACTTGTCACAAGCGCCGCAGACCGCTTGCGCTCCAGTGATGTTTGACTCAATCCTTCATAAATTTCCGAACCGTTCAGATCCAGATATATCACTCCTAAAGCCCCGGAATCCTGATCCAGCGCTTTTGTGGCGTATCGCACCAAAGTAATCCGGCGAAGGTCGTGACCGGGGTGTACGATATTGGTCATGGGAATAGCCGTCACGCCATATCTGCCTTGTTGGGCGGCCTCAACGTAGTAAGAGGATGTCAGTCTGTTGCGTCTGTGCATGTCTCCAAGGGAAACGATCTGGTTTCCGTTACGAAACACAACCAGCGTCTCGTTTCCGTAGTCGTCGAGCAGGCCGATTCTCGAATACCCGCGCCTTACGGAAAGAAACCTGATGAATTCTTTCTCCACCAGGGATTTCCAGAATCCCGCTTCCTCCGGCTTGTCGCGGACGGCTTCGAGAAGAAACTGAACAGAGAAAATCGACCGCAAATACCTGATGTCCATATGGGCGTTAATAAACGCCCTCTCAATTTCTTTCGACCTGGTTACGCTGTTTAAAAAGATTTCCTTTAGCGCCTCGTCCAGAATTGATGATTTGGCGGCCTGCAGGTCTTGATAGCCGAAATAGGCTATCGGAGTCAGCGCCACCAGCATAAACGCGATAGTGAGCTTTTTCCATATCCTGTTAAACATTGCCACCTGGCTCCTTAAGCGATGTCGGTTATCTCTTGTTCGTTTTCCCGGCTTTAGCGTCTTTGACAAGGCGGAAACCGATGATGTGGCTCCTGAAATCTTTATATACGAATTCCCTGTGGGCGGATCTTGCCAGCAGGCTCAGGTCAACCCATGACGCTCCTTTGACCACTTTCATCGTGGGGTCTTTCTTGTCTGAAGAAGATGTCCATTCCCTCACATTTCCCGCCATGTCATGAACTCCGAAAGGGCTGACATCTCCCGGCGACAGACCGATTCTATTGGCGTGATTAGCGGCGTTCAAAGCGCCGATAATCAGCTTGAGGTCAGAGTCGGCTGTGGCGGCCATGTATGGATCGAATTCGTCGCCCCAGGGGTATACGCCGCCTTTAACGCCCCTTGCGGCTTTCTCCCACTCCGCTTCTGTCGGCAACCGCTTACCCGCCCATTTCGCAAAAGCTTTCGCCTCTTCCTGGGAAATAAACAGAACCGGGTGATCTGCATAGTAAGGCTGAGGGACTCTATTGACCCAGTTTAAAGGTGGTTTAGCGTTGGTTGCCTTAACGTACTTCGCGTATCGCCTGTTGGAAACTTCGTATTTATCTATATAAAACGCTTTTAGGACTATATGTCTTTGAGGCTTTTCCCAGTCAAACGGATAAGCGCCGTAAAGCCTGTGTTTGCCATAAACCTCTTTGAGCTTCTCTATCTGCTCATCGGCGCTACCCATCAGAAATTCTCCTTCGGGTATGAAGACCATATCATCGTCGGCGCAATAAAGCGGCGGCGCCAAAGCGGCGGACAACGCCAAAGCGCATGTCACAACAAGTCTTAACGCTAAAGTCCGTCCCGGCCCATAAGCAACTTTAACAATCATGTTTTGCGCTCTTAAGATTGGCTTGCCTGAATTTAATAACCTTCTTGTATATTCACAAAACTGTACTTGCCGTCCTGCTTTTTCAACTCGAAAATAAATGCCTTTTTCACAGCCTCGCCAGTAGGGCCGATGCTTGTTACGCCGGTGACGCCATTAAAATTCTTAATGGAAAGCAGGGCTTCCCGCACATGGCTTGGACGCATCGACTTAGCGTTTTCAATGGCCTGGGCCAGTAGCTGGTATGTGTCATAACTTAACGCCGCAAGACGTGTGGGCGGAGCGCCGAATTTCTTTTTATACATGTTTACGAAAGCCGCGACTTTGGGGGTTTTTGAGTTTACGTTAAACCCGCTATAGATCAGAGCGCCGGCCGCCTTGGCGCCCAAAGCGGCCAATTCCGGAACATCCATATCCTCGGCCCCCATCAGAGGGATATTCAGGCTTCTTCTCCTCATCTCGTTAACAACCTTCACCGCTTCTTTTCCGTTGCCTGAAAACACGACAAAATCAGGGGGATTTTTTTGAAGTTTTTTTACCTGGCCGACGATCGTCTGCTCATCTTCACCTATATTGCTCATGGCGTCTGACCAGAGGTAGAGCTCGTGAGTAATGTCATAGTTATGCTCCATAAGCTTCGACTTGAATATTGCGTTTAGCTGTATTGAGTAGTCATTAAGCACGGAGCTAAACAACGCGACAGTTTTCCACTTCCTGTTTTTTGAGATATAGTCAATCAGCGACCCGATGCCGTCCGCGTCGTTTAACGTGTTCCTGAAATTGTAGGGGCCGGTGTCTCCCAGGCGCCTTCTGGAGCCGGCGGAAACCATAATCATCTGGTTGTCGTTAAGCAATTTAGTAGCGGAGAAGCTGACTTCTCCTGTGGCCGCCCCGACTATGCCGATGGTTTTATGTCGTAACAAAGTCTCCACTCCTTGCCTTGCGCCTGCGATCGCGCCTCTTGTGTCGAAGACAAGAAGCTCGAACTGTTTACCCCTGATTCCGCCTTTAGCGTTTAATTCATCCGAGGCAAGCTCCGCTCCGTTTGAGGCGTCCATGCCGAATCGTTTTAGCTGGCCGGTCATTGCGCCAAGAACCCCGATCTTAGCTTCTCTCGGCTTTTCCTTCTGGATTTCGGCCTCTGTTTTGTCTCCAAAACCGGCTTCTGGAGCCGCTCTGTTGGCATTGGTTATTGTCCTGCTTTTGGAAATAACGCCTTTCCAGTTTTTGCCTTTCTCCGACGCTGGCCGCTCGGATCGCTTGAAAGGCTTGGTAGCGGCCGTAGGAGTTTTCACCTCTCCCGCCTGAAGCTGTTTTTCTGTTTTAACCGGCTGGCTTTTTTCTGTTTGCCCTTGAGCGTAGGCTGGGATCAAAAAGAGTAAAAAAGAGGTAAGAGAGTATGCTATAAATATATTTCTTGGGTTTAAATTTATTTTTGAGCTAAAGCTGGTATAATGTGGCGTTAGGATGTTTGTCATGGCTTTGATTTTGCTCCAAATTTAATAATAAATTTTATTATTTTCTAACATAAGGGGATCAGTTTTGCATATATATAAAGATAAATCGGTTCTATTAGGCGTTCTTGTTCTTGCCATGATAGTCGCGCATGCCTCTTTCACCTCGGCGCGCGAGAAAGAGATGGTAGAGATCGCTGGTGGTGAATTCAAATCCGGCGCCGCCTTGAAGGCTATCAACGTTAAAACGTTTCATATAGATAAATACGAAGTAACACAAGAAAAAATCGCCAAATCTATCAAAGATTGGGAAATTCCAACCGGGAAAGAGGACCATCCCGCCACAGAGGTGACCTATTTTGACGCTGAAGCTTACTGCAAATCGGTCGGCAAACGGCTTCCCACCGCGTTGGAATGGGAAAAAGCGGCCAGGGGCGACGACGGGCGAATCTATCCGTGGGGAAATGATTTCGATAGCGCAAAAGCAAACACTGTGGAATCCGGAGCAGGAAGTACTGTCCCAGTCGGCAGTTTCAAAAGCGGCGTGAGCCCGTATGGAGTTCACGACATGTCCGGCAATGTATGGGAATGGGTGAACGGCTGGGACGGCAATGATAAGAAATACCGCATTGTAATGGGCGGCTCGTTTTTCGACAACGCTAAAAACGGCAAAGTTTTTTCTGTTTTGAAAAGCATACCTGATGACTCCCATACCTACGTCGGGTTCAGATGCGCGAAGTAACGTCATAAATCCACATGCAGGGTAATAGTGGTCAATGGAAAAAATAGCCGACGTTCGCCTTAATGTTTTGGCGCCGCTTGGGTTTATTGTTTTCTTTTGTTTTTGCGTTGCCTGGACAGGTTGCTCTGACAACAACGATCGGTCATTTGTGCAAAAATCGAACTCAGGCTCTGTTGCGCGCAGTTTTTTTTCTCCATCGGTAGATGACATAATAGAAGACAAGGAAACCGGCCTTGAAATCTTAAAAAATATAATAAGCGTCACTTTTTCACCCTCCACAAGCAGGGAAAAAGCTGAAAAAATCATCGCCTCACTAAATGGCGAAATAGTCGGTTATGATTATTCTGTCAATTACTACCAGATCCGTTTTGCCAAAGCCAGCGCCCGCGAACTCGCTCAAGCGCGAAAAAAATTCCTGGCTCAATTCAAAGAAGTTGAGTTGGCCTCCAAAATCCTGGTTTCTGTCCATAAAGACCCGTACTACGTCAGGTAGACGGAGAGTCGGGAATAATCTCCATCTTCCTCACCACGGTGCTTGTTCTGGAATCGAAAAAATCGATATATCCGGCGAATTTCGGATCGGATTTGTGAATGGCGGCTACCGCTTTTTGCGCTTCTTTAAAAGAGATGATACTGGTAACCTCCACCTTTATCGTAAGGGCGCCACGGCTTTTAACTATTTCATAAAGTTGCCAATCCTTGTTTACATCGGATAAGGCTTTGGCGAACTTGCTTTCCATATCGTCCCCCGATTCGCATCCTACAAAGGTCACGCCTGCCAAGAGCGAGACCACCATTAAAAGATAAATTGATTTTCTCATTATGCTCTCCATCTTTATTTTTGTTTCTCATAATTTTCGTCATTTTGTTTAAGGAAAGCTATGATGTTTTCCCTGTTTTCCTCATCCTGCATAAGCTTATATGTACGCATTTGTTTCTTATATTTCTTTTTCAGCTTCACCGCTATCGGATCCCCTTTTTTAATCATAGCTTTGGGATTTGTCAGCCATTTGTGCAACCACTCATTCGTGCGGCGCGAGGTGACGCCGGCCAGGCCAGGCCCCACCTTTGTGCCGTCTGACAGACGATGACAGGTCTTACATTTTTTCTTGAATATTTTCGCGCCCGCCGCCGGGTTTCCAGCGAAGGCCACGTTCAAGAAACTAAATGTCGTTACAACGATGGCCGGTACGATCCATTTCATATGCCGTCTCATTACTTTCACCCCGGTCATTCTATAAACACTGTTTTAAGGCCGATTCCCATACTGCTCCAGGAGATTTTTCCTTTTTTCACCGCAGGAAGCCCCGCTTTAATAATATCCCTGGCTTCGTTGCTCTTTTTAAATTCTATCCGTGGAGTGAAACCCGCCCCTCCTGAGGATTCTCTTACATCTATCTCGACGGTAAGGACACCGCTCTGGTCCAGCCTGAACATATTGACCCGCCAATCACCTCCACCAAGCGCCGCAATCTTTTTTTTCAAGGCCGATACAACGTTCGGATCGAGGGTCGTCGCCTTACGTTTTTTGAGCACGGAGCTATAGTTGGCTTTTACCGCTTCGAACAATCTCATGTCACCGGTCTGCTCTCCATACATATTTGCTATAAGCCCGGCTACGCCGAATAAAAAGTCTTGCTCTTGTTTCCCGGCTTTTGGAGACATGGAGTATTCGACCATGGCCTGGACTTCGGCTGGAAATTCTTTGGTTCTGGTTTCAATAAGCTTTTTCATCGCCGCTTCATCTTTTTTTTCATACGCGTTGATAAACAGGTTGCCAACACTTGGATTCTTCTGGGCCGCCGCGTATGTGGTGAAAAGTGATAATGACAAAAGCAACAATATTGCGTTTTGGAACAGCCTCCTTGAGTTATTCATAATTTTCTCCAGCTCATAAAATAATTTTTAATATCCGTTTTACGCTCTTATCAAGCGCCAAAACGGAGCCCTGCGCGCCGGACATGGCGTAAACATTTCCTGAGGGCGTCTTTGACCCTACGCTTAGGAAAATGGGCACCGCGCTTTTTTCCGGCCACAACAGAAGTTTCATCTCTGGAGGATCCAGACCGTACGCTTTTAAGCTTTTAGGAGAATCGGTGATAAAATCACTTATTTTCAACTCCAGCACCCCGCTCAGCATTTCTTTTACCAGATTAAAATCAACTTTCTCCCCATCTACATTATTTTTTCTCCATTCCTTGTCTTTGTCACGAACCAGCGCGACAGACCTGTTAGGTCTTCGTATCTCGATCCTCCTCAACTTGTCGCTCTCGAAAAAAAGGAGGTCTCTGCTTCTTAAATCATTGGCGCCTCTGGGGATGGCGCTTATCAAGTCTTCTTCCAGTAGAAACACGTTGTCCCTGTCAGACATCGAGACAAAATACCCCCGTTTTTCAGGATTTCTGGCGCCGACCTCTATTTTCAATGTCGGTTCGGAGTCGCCGCTCTGCCAGAGCATAAGCTCTATGTCCGGCTTATCGAGACCGTAAGCCTTCAAGTTGTTTTTATTCTCGGAAATAAAATTTTTAACTTGGGCATTTGCGAACATCCCAAGAATTTCGAACACTTTATTATGGTCTGCCCGCGCCTTGATAGGTTTCTCAATTTCCCATTTGCCGTCTTGCGGCAGTTTCACCCTGATGGAACCTTCTTTTCGATTTATTACAAGCTGATCGATCATCAACGGATTAAGACGAAGAACTGATTTGTCCCTGAAGTAATATACATCCTTATCCGCCTCGGCGCGCATATACGACAGGACTCTGTAGACAGCCTTTTCACCTTTGAGCCTGGCGAAAGCGACTCCTTTGGTGGGGGCTCTGGCGCCGAACTGGAGCGTGTATTCGTTTAGCTGTTTGCCTACTTTGAGCGTCACGCTAACTTCAGGATCGGCGAGCCCGAACTCCACAAGTCTTTGGGGAGAAGGATCGGGATCCATTATATAGTCTGCGTCGTTACGCGAATCGGTTATGTATCCGAGGAACTTCTCCACCGCTTTGCTTTCCGCTTTGACTTTTATGGGAGCGACCATCCTCCAGCCCTCCTCCCATCGCTCCAACTCGATCACCCTATCTCCTTTATTAAGAATAATCGACAGAATATCCTTGGGATAAAAAGGAAACAGCCGCGTCGCTTCATCTTTTTGAATCTCTTCGACTCTTGTTTTTTCATAGTCAAGGTAACTGTACCCCCCCACCGCCGCCAGAACGATGATCCACCAGAACGTAGTCTTGAAATAATTCATCCAAGGATTATCTCTTCAAAAAAGCTATGGGTAGTCTTCCAGGCGACGTTGATTCGGTAAAAAACCTTTTAAACTCAAAAGTCATGCCGGAACCACCGTCTGCGACTGTATATCCCTATCCCCGCCATCAATACAATAGATGGAACCATCGCCACAGGAATCCAGAATATAGCCCTGCCCTGGCTGACTGTCAGAACCACAGGCTTTATGTTTTTCCTCTTTGCGCGCACCGCGATCAGGTTGGCCTCTTCGGCGAGCCAGCTTATCGTGTTGAGAAACAGGTCCCCGTTGCCAGCAAGGTTTATATTGGTGTTACTCGCAAAATCAGAGTCACCAACGAGCACGAATTTCCCATAGATATCCGCTTTTGCCCCCTGCTTGTCCTTCTCTCCTTTTGTCGCCACTGTTGTCACGGACATCACTGGAACCGGGCCTCTTTTTTCATGATCTTCATTGTATTGCGCGTTTCCTGACTCCAGCTGGTCTTTATCAAGTTCAGTCCAGCTGTTAGGCCCGGTAAGGGCCAGCTGATACCGTCCGCGCTTTGGATCTTCATCAATGTAAACTGAGTTAGCTATGGGAAAATATGAAGCCAATGAAAAATCCCGGGTCAAAGGATGTTTTTTGTGATAGGCGTACACCACCGGTGTCAGGGCGTTGGCTCCGTAAAGCTGGCTCTGCTGGTCTATGATCACGTCACTTTGAAGTTTGAATCCGTAATTTTCCAGCCATGTCTGAAATCCGGGAGGATGACCGGGGTCGATAAGCGCAAAGATAGCCCCTCCCCGGAGATAATACTGGTTTATTTTTTCCAGCTCATCTTTTGTAAACTCTTTTTTGGGACTTGCGATGACTACCACGGTAGCGTCATCTGGAACTTTTTTCTCTCTCATCAAGAAAAGCTCCTTGATCTCGTAATTCTCGTAGAGAATGGCGTCCCTGGCGGCGCTGTAGCCATCTTTTTTTGTGGAGGCCAGGTCCTTTTCCCCGTGGCCTTTGACCCAGTAAATATACTTTTGCTTTTTTCTTATGAGCTTTATAAGGCCGTTGGTCAGTTTCTCCTCTCTTTCTGAGCCGACTTTTACCTGTTTGCCGGCAGACATAAGCATAATAATGCGGTACTCGGACACACCATATTTTGAAGCCAGCCCAGGGTTGCGGTCCGGATCGATGAATGTGAAGGTGAAGTTTTTTGAAAGATTGGAATATTCCTCTAACAAGTCTCGCGCGGCCTGTCGTTGCCTTGCGTGCATGGTGCCCGACTCGGACCTGTAATAGGCTATGGCCTTGACCGGTTTTTCCAGAGTTGAAAGAATCTTTTTGGTTTGCGATGAAAGGGTGAACCTGCCTGTTTTCGTAAAGTCGAACCTTTTGTTGTGAGCATGGCCCAATATCGCCATGAAAACGAGAACCCCGAAAAAGACCGTTATCACAACCGCCATGTTGGCTCCGTATTTTGCGTTTCGTCCGACCAGCGCTTTTCTGATGTCTTTAAAACGGGCATAGAGCAAGAACAGAGCAAGCATTAAGCCTACCCATAAAATTCCGGCGGTTTGAATCGACATAGCTCCGCCTATGGCGTAAAGACTAAGCCCCGCCGCAATCAGAATTACGCTGATAACAGCTATAATCAGAGTTGGTGAAACCATTTGCTTATCCTCTCCACCGTTTGGATTCGAGTGACCGCATGCTAAGAAAAAGAAACATGATAGTGAAAAGAAGGTAGTAGACAACATCCGAAGTGTCTACCACACCTCTGGCAAATTTTTCGTAGTGGAAAGAAAAGGAGATGTATTCGAGAACCCGACCGACCATCTCCCCGGCCAGGCCGGCTGTATATCCCACCATATACAGGATCATCAGCGAGGCAAAAGAAAGGACAGCGGCGATGATCTGGTTTTCCGTTATCGACGACATGAAAATCCCAAGAGAGATAAACGCCGCTCCCATCATAATAAGACCTATGTAACCTGTCGCGATTACGGCCCATTCCGGGTCGCCAAAATATTCCACAAGAAGCATCGCCGGAAAAGAGAGACCCAGCATGATAGCGAAAATACCCATGCACCCGGCGAATTTGCCGAGTATCGCCTCGCTGTCTCGGACTGGAAAGGTGAGGAGAAGCTCCATTGTTCCGGTTTTTTTCTCTTCGGCGAACGAGCGCATGGTGAGCATCGGCATGATGATAAGCATGACAACGCTTACGATCCCGAAAAAAGGTCGTATCACGAATTCCGTTACATTAAAGGCTCCATACTGGTTTATGAGAGCGGGATTGGTCTGCGCCTGAAAGCTTAGCGTACTGAACGAGGCGAAAATGTTGTAAAAATAATAGCCAGTCAGAGCGGAGAAAATGGTCAGCACGACAAAGGCGACCGGAGAGTTAAAATACGATTTTGTCTCTTTTGCGAAAATGAAAAAAAAGTTCCTCATAAAGAGCTGTCCTCATCGGTGACAATATGAATAAATATGTCCTCCAGGCTCATTTTGATCGGCGTCAATTCGTAAAGGTCCCATTTCCTCTCAACCGCTACGCGCGCAAGCAGGTGCGATCCGTTAAATCCTCTTACAAATTCCACAACGTATTCACCGGAAGAGCCGACGGCGCCCGACGACTCCACTTTTTTAACACCCTCAATCCCTTTGAGGGCGCTGATAACAGAATCGGCCGGGCCGGAGATGCGGGCCTTTACACTGTCGGAGGCTTGAAGCTTGGCCACCAGGTTTTCCGGAGTGTCGATGGCTTTTAGCTTCCCCTCGTCAATTATGATTACGCGGCCGCACAGCATGCTGACTTCAGGAAGAACATGACTGCTAAGTATTATCGTCCTGTCGCCGCTTAGCCCTTTGATCAGGGAGCGGATTTCGATTATCTGTTGCGGATCGAGTCCGATAGTGGGCTCGTCGAGGATCAGCACTTCAGGATCGTTTATAAGAGCCTGGCCAAGCCCCACTCTTTGCCGGTATCCTTTTGAAAGCTCCCCTATATATTTATGCGCCATGTGGGAAAGCCCCACTTGCTCCATCACCCTACCCACTCTGCTCTTTATCTTCTTCCACGGGACATCTTTGAGGCCGGCTACATACTTTAAATAGGCCGGTACCTGCATGTCTGTATAAAGAGGCACCGTTTCAGGGAGATAGCCTATCCTTCGGCGGACATTCAGCGAGTCTTCGAATACGTCGTATCCAGCCACTTTGGCGGTTCCGCTGGTGGCCGGCATAAAACAGGTGAGTATCCGCATAGTGGTGGTTTTCCCTGCGCCGTTGGGCCCAAGAAACCCCATGATTTCACCACGCTCCATGGTGAAATTTATATCTTCTATACCCCGTGCTTCACCGTAAACTTTTGTTAGATGCTTTACTTCTATCATTTCAAACTAAAAACGCCAATTGTACCTTAAATTACTGGTTTGTAAACTCCCGCCCTGCCTGATTGTTTTAATGTATCACTTGGGATACATTAAGACAATCAATGCAAGAAACGGGCGCAAATCTGAATAAAAAAGCCCCGGTAAATTACCGGGGCTTTATAGCGGGGGCCGATCCGCTAATTATAGCAGTATAAAAAGATTATTTATCATACTGCCTGGTTTCTCCATAATCGCCCTGCCTGGCGCATGGGTTCTCACCGGATGTCTCTTTTACAGACACGCCGGTCTTCTCTGAGGCAAGCCTGCCTCCACCCACTGAGTTATAGCCGCCTTTGTTTACTCCACGACCAGCCATGACACCAGGTAGCTCAAGCTCCTCGTTCATATCCTGGAACTCCTGTGATTTTTTGGCGTTAGCCGCAGTCACGTCGCTTGGATCCGGGACGTATTTCGGCTTGTCGGCCAATGTGCGTATGAAGGCGACGGTGTTCCAGATATCCTGATCCTGAAGAACGTTGCCCCAGGGAGGCATCGCCTGAGACAGGTTGCGGGCCAGGCCGCCACCTTTGATCATGGTAAAGATATCGACGTTAGAGACAAAGTTGGTGTATTTGCCGTTGGTCAGGTTACGCGGACGGGGATCCAACATGGCCGCTGTAGGCCCGTCACCCTTGCCGGTCCAACCGTGGCAATGCACGCAATAAAAAGAGAACCAATGAGCGCCCTGATCGGGATCAGCGCCGGCGACAGGGGTTGTGAAAGCCCCTTTCTCCCCTTTTTTATGGCCGGGACGAGTAAGATTGTTCCACTGGTTCACCCATGCGTTGTAATCAGCGCCCAGCTTGGAGCCTGAATCATGCTTGCGGAACCAGACCTCCGTCACGCCGGTTTTTCCGGTCCATCCAGACTCTGTATCGTTGTATTGTCCGGTCCATTTATGCTTAAAGCGCTTCTTCATAAGGCCTTCAAGCGGGCTTTTATTGGCCGATTTGAGTTTAAAGGTTTTCTCGTTGATCTGTGACGGATCGGAAGCGACCTTGCCTATTCCGGTCAAATAGTCGAACCCGACTACGCCGTAAGTCGAGTTACCCAAGCCAGTTTTCTTGGTCTTTGTCTCAAAAGACTCAATGTTGGCTTCATCGGCCTCTGCCCCGTACGCGTTGCGGAACTTTTCCGCCTGCGACTCTGAAAGATCCCCCGATTTCTTGGCGGCGTTTAGCTCCGCCTTTGTTTTCTTCTTCCTAGCGGCGTCCGCATAGTCAGGCGTCAGCAGGCCTGACGACACGAAGGCTAACGCCATAAAGCAAATGATAATTGATCTTAATCTCATGCCCTTACCCCTCCATCAGTATTGACTGTTTCCAATTTGGATTTACACAAAGTACTAGTTTGGTAAGCTTTAGAGCAACATATATACCTTTACTCGCATATAATCGAGTGGCCGGTTTTTCATGCGCATAAGCGTAACAATACTGTTACACTGTCGGTCTATCTTTGCCCAAGCTTTGCAATTGAAAGGGTAAAAGCGAAGGTAAAAATAATATTTATGACAAAATTTGTCACAGTGAAATAAATTGTATTTAGGAGCTTTTGCCGCTTGAAAGCAGGCATCCTGGGGGATAATATTTTCCATTTTGTTCAATCAAAATATTCCAAATTCCCATATATTGATCTGTCAAATCGAATTACCAGATTCGAATTTAGTCAAAACCAATTTATCCACCTTTATGATATGTGGCCGATAAAGAATTAAAAACGCACCCGGCGAAATACCACTTGGTATCATTTGAATAAACGCGTACATTTCCACCTTCCCTGATTTTGCGGAGCACACATTCGAAACTGGCGGTTTTTATTTTACGATCATCTTGTGATGGAGCCTCATCTTGGTCTGGGTATTCCACTTTCACGGGAATAAAAACCGACACCGCCTTCTCGTATTTGGAGTTTATGTCGTCTTCACCTGCGGCAACGGGAGGATATGGCTCGCCGATATCTATCAGCGCCGACGCCGGGAAATAATACTTTTCAGTCCAACGGACTCCTGGAGACAAGTTGAGCTCCACGTTTTCGTAGATGGTTTTATTTTCCCTGAAATTCTGCTCACATATTTTTTCCTCGGCTTTCTCATCCGAGCACTTAAGATATTTGCTACTTCTGGAAGTGTCGAAATTTAGTTTATAAATAGCCTTAAAGTCATTCCTTTGCACCGCTTTTATATAGTCACTTGTGACTTTTTCAGGATGGCCCACAATTTTCTGGTCACAACCTCCTGTAACAAAAGCTAGGACGGCAATATAAAAACCGGCTTTAAATATTTGGTTACCAGACAACTTGTGGCTCATACCAGTGCCTTATCATCCATCTTTTATCCATAAGCAAGGGGTTTCGTATCGTATCTTTATAAGTGACCGGGGGAATGCCCATTCGGTCTCCCATCGCGGCGTTATGACAGCTGTTACAGCCCATCCATGGAGATTTTGCGCTTCCCCAAAAAAAACCGGCGGCTACAAAAATGAGCAACAGGCCTCCTGCTCCAACGTATATTATCCTGGCGAGTTTTCTGCGGAGCGGATTTTCCAGATCAAGCTTTGCCTTGCTCTTCTTTTTGATGATGAACGGCAATAGCAGAGCAAATATCAGCAGAACAAATGGAATCCAAAATAGATAAATGCTAAATGACCGGGGCGGGAAGTACCAGTAGGGCAGAAGAAAAGTGAGAAAAAATGACTCTGGCGAGGGAATGTATCGGCCTGCCATAGGTAGTGGAATGATTTCAGGATCTTCGGTGGGAATGGGAAACAGAAGGCTAAAACCGGCTATTATAAGCAACAGAGGCGCTATAGCGATGAAATGACGCAGAAAATAATCTGTTAGTCCTCTTTTTCTGAGCTTTCCTATGCAATGAATTTCCAGCAGGATAAAAGCGATTATCGGAAGCATTATGTCGTGAAAAACAAAGTTTCGCGTGGGTGTGTAGCTTGTCATGAAAAAGATATAGAGATCGTCGCCTATCACCGGAATGGTCTTAAGCCAGTTGTTAAACATTTCCATCGTCCAGTAGCCTTTCCACTCCCAGGGTAGAATGGTTCCGCTGATAACGGAGCCGGAAATGATTGTTGTCAGGAGAATGCCCGTCACCCAGAGCCATTTACGCCCTCCCTGGTAGTCAAGCCTGAAATAAGATCTCCAGAAATGGATAAACATGGCGACTACAATAAAATACGCGCTGTACCTGTGGATATTCCTGGTCAACGCTCCAAGCGTCGTCTCATTGTTAAAAAATTGAACGGTTTTATACGTCTCGCGCAGGGAGGGCTCGTAATAAAATATCATGTAGAGCCCGGTGATAAGCTGAACGACGATCAACAACAGGGCCATTCCGCCGAAGTAATGTCTGTAGTTCAGCTTTTGGGGGGCGATGGCCGACCAGATCGAACGATTTTCGCCCGATGTCTCAATTCCCATACACTCCTCTCCAGACGAACCCACGGTTAAAAAAGCTTTATATAAGACGTCCGTTTAACAAAAGAGATTCAACCTGGATATAACCTAACGCTGGCTTGCGTTTATTGCGGGCCGGAAATTGTCTTCGCGCCAACCGACGCTCCAGAGCCTTTTAATAAATAGGGGTCAGAACAACGGATGCATCGGCTTATCGAACCAGAGACGCTTGCGTTTTTTTTGACCGGCAGTGCCAATCAGCTTCCAGGCGTCTCCCTTTTTCACCCTGGATAAAACGTGATCCTCATTGGTCCAGCTGTCGATGGTGATAAGCTCAGCCTCTCCAACAGGTTTGCCCATCAGAAGTCCGCTACAGCGGATAATAATGACATTACTATCTGGAGAATACATCTTCATCCGCATATTGTGAACAGACGCCATGTCATCAAATTTTTCGAAAATCCTGATCCAGATAGTGCGGGCTGACTGCTTCGTATGTGAGGCGTTCTTATAGTGATCCGAATATAGACTCATCAAGCCGTCCAGGTTTTCCTTCTCTATCGCAAGCTCGGCGTCCTTAAAAAACCTCTGAATCGATTTGAGCGCCTCAGGACTCATCTTCTTTTTCATAGTCGGGTCTATGTTGATCTTGTGATGGTCTGAAAGATCCTGCGCATATACGCTTGAAACAGCAAGGCTTACGCAGATAATAATCGCTGTCATCAAACGCGATAAATATTTTGACATTCTGCCGCCGCCAACGAATGTGACGGAGCGACTTTTGACTATAGGTGATCTCAAACTCCGCCTCGTTGCCATAGCCTTCGCCTCAATGTATAAAGCCCGCCGAGCGGTAAAATAATGGCCGTATCATCAACACTGAGACACCTGCGGTGAATGCCGCTTAACTACATCCACCGCAAGCGCTCTGCGCGCTCACAAAATTGCGCGGATACTGTTTGTTATTTCTTCCCCTCGCATTTGCACATCACGCGCAAGCGCTTAACCATATCATGAATTTCATCATCAGTCATCACTGCCCCCCACGAAGGCATTTGGGTCGATTTACCGACCGCTCCACCGCCCGATTTAATCGCCTTGAATACGTTATCGTCGGAAAGCTCGCCCATATCCTTGGCGCTGGTATGATTTCGCGGGGCAACGCTTAAAAAAGGCGCGTTAATACCCTTGCCCGTTCCTTTTGTCCCGTGGCATTGAACACAGTAAAGCTTATAGTTGTCTGTGGCGGTTTCTTTTGCTGACGCCAGGCCAAATGAAACCATGATCAGAGGAGCGGCCAGCAGAAACATTGTTAAAATTTTCATCGATTTGTTTATGTTTTTCATAATATATAATCCTCCTATTTCATGGAAGAAAGAAAGTTAACTATCAATTGCAACGTGGCGTCATCTAAATCACGCTTTGCCATCCACACTTTCGGGTCCCATTTTTGCGGGTGATTAACGAAGCTGTACATCCAGTCGGGATTGAGGCGGCTTCCAATTCCCTCAAATGTGGGGCATGACACGCCTCCCCCCCTTTTAGGAAAAGAGTGGCATGCGTTACAAGCCTCCCCTTTCATCATCACCCTTCTGGCCATGGCTTTTTTAATTTTCGCCTTTTTGAAAACTCCAACTTTCATTGTGGCGTCTTTTAAGCTCATAAGATAATCACCGACCGCCGCCGCGTCACCAGCGCTCAACTTCGAGGCGCACTTCAGAAGATTAGCCGGCTCATCCTGGTCTCCATTTAACTTTATATTATTGGTGTACACAACTCCCCCGGGCCGAATCACGGTCGGGCTCTGGATGTACTTTACAAGCCAATCCTTGTTGAATTTGCTACCTGCGTAAAACAGATCCGGCGCTTTTCTTTTTAACACTTCGGCTATTGTTTTAACGGCTGGCCCCTGCATTTTATGGCAACTTCCACACTTGTTGCTTTTAACAAGCGCCTTTCCGTCTGCGGCCCAGGAAGGGACTGCAATAAAAACCATTAGAGACAGGCAGTAAATAAAAAATGTTTTCTTCATAATAATGGCCCCCATATTCTAAAATAAATCCTTACTTTATACGTTATTTGTTATCTGGTATCTAGAAATTATCAATCGCAAGGCTGGCAAGCGGTCAGCTATTTACAAATACAATATTCTTACCTTATTTAGCGGGCAGATCCGGGCCCCTTGGCGCTTGCAAAGTTTTCAGGTACGCCACGACATCCATAGCGTCCTCATCCGTGAGCCCAAGATTAGGCATCTTGGTGCGAGGCTCGATCGCTTGGGGATTCTTGATCCAGCGATAGAGCCAATCCGCATTTGACCGGAATCCGGCCCGATCCAGTTTGGGACCTATCCTGCCCCCCTCACCCCCGATATTATGGCAGGTAAGGCAACCATAAGTCTCTTCAAACAAACTTTGTCCATTTTCTATATGCTCCTTACTTTTCATTATTTCGGGATCAATATCAACTTTTCTGATCCGGGGGAACCTTGGCCTTTTCCTCTTCATTTCCGGAGTCAACTCAATCTTGGGAGCGTTATTTGGATGAAGAGTCCTGACATAAGCGATGATCGCCCATATCTCCGCTTCAGCAAGCGTGTTTTTAAAAGTCGGCATGAAAGGCACGACAGAAGCGTCTTCATCTTTTATATTACGCGATAGTGTATTAAATATCTCTTCATTGGTCAGGTCACCGAGAACCCTCTCCTCCGAATCTGTCAGATCCCTGGGCTCAAAATCCAGGTTTTTCGCGTTGAAGCCGTCGCCCTTACCAGATTCTCCATGACAGTCAGCGCAACGGTAGTCAAAAAGCTTCTTCCCGATCGCCACGAACTTATCTCCAAACAGAGAGCAACCATTGGTCATTACAACGAGGCCGAGAACCAAGACCAAGGCCCCTATGCCAGAAACTCTCTTTTTCATACTACCCTCCCCTTGTTCTTACGAATCCTCCCGATGACCCACCATTCCGCTCCACATGTCACAAAGATCATGATTAGAGGATATATATAAACCGTTACCGGGGTGATTGGCTCTAAAAGTAGAAAGAACCAGGGAGAAAGAGCGCTCTTTTTTCCCGTTTCTTTGTTTGCGCCGTCCCAGGCAAAAAAGGATATCGGGATAAACTTACCAGACTCGAACTGGATGTCGCTATCCTTGTCCGGGGTGGAAAGAGTCCTCTTAAATACCAGCTGGTATCGGCCATTATCATACTTAAGCTTACCAGTCACCTGTTGCCCGCTATCGTCCTGGGGCCGAACCGTATCCGCCCCATTCGCGTTGAGCTCAAGCGCATTAGACCGCTTATGACTCCAGCGCCACAGATTGACGGCATTGTCTTTATCACCCTTCAAAAAATAAGGACGTTCGGTCCCAGTCGGGATCTTTACAGGAAATTGAAGCGCAACCGCGTCTTCGAAAATTTCTGAAGACGCATCCGGTTTTGTTTCGGTGGTATCATCCCAGACCAGCCGGAAAGCCACTTCCTTGTCATTGTAAACCGCCTTAACCCGAATATTGTCAACCCTGGGATTAAACATACGCGGATCCTGGACGACCTGTCCCACCATGGGGATATCCAGATAGTCCACACTATCCCAGATCGGATCCTCAGAATCGGAAGGCACCTTCTCAACCAGCTTTGCCAGCACAGTGTAGCCCAGCTTTCTCTCCGACTGGAGTGTCTTCACGTAGTGAGCCACCGCCCAGCGGTCGTCATCAGAGAGGGAAAAAGGTTTCTCTTTAAAGGAAGGCATGGGGGTTCCGTCCAAACCAGTCGAAATCGCAAGATAGATGCTCTCAAGCGACCCTCCCCTGCGATGGAATTCCCATGAATGGTTTAAATTCCTGGGATAAATTTTAAAACCCCAGTCATCCTTCAGTTTTTTCATATTATCGCCCCTGCCCTTGCGACCGTGGCACTCGAAGCACTTAACCTTGTCAAAGAGCTCTTTACCTTTTGCGATAAGCTCTGGAGTAGCTTCGGGCGGCTTACCCATCTGGACGGGTTGGGGATTTGGCTCCTCCTCAAAAATATCAGCGGCAAATCCCTTGATGAATTTTACCAGGCCTTTTATCTCTTCATCAGTCAAATGCTCCCAACTCGGCATCGCTGTGCCCGGCAAACCATGACGGATAGTGTGAAACAAATCCTCATCGGTGGGTGGGATTCCACTCGGTGTGGAGCGAAATTTGTATGTCCCCCATGTGAAGTCGCGGGGGCGCGGCACCAGAAATTTAGCCGCAGGCCCATCTCCCTCTCCTTTAACCCCATGACAAGGCTCGCAACGTTTTACGTAGATTTTCTTGGCGCCCTCAAGCCCACCAAGCTTATCTGATCCTTCTTTTGACCCCTCTTTTACTTCTTTATCTTTATCCTCATCCTTTTCCTCATCTTCTGTCTCGAACTCGCCTACGGCTTCTGTCTCCCCCCAGGTGCGGGGCGACCAGCCTGTCAGATCATACAGATATAGAATTACCTTCCACCGTTGCTCTACGGTGAGAATTTTCTCCCACCGGGGCATGAATGAGTCCCAGGGAGTAGATTCATTAGGGAGACCAGGCCCTCCGGTGCTGACCCTCCAGAAAACAAAGGATTCCGGCAATTGGGCGATAGTGCCTGGGTCTTGAAAATCGGCCGGGGCTGGGTTGATCCCGCTGGCGAATATCCCTTTGCCTTCCAATGCGTCCCCATGGCAGAACAAGCAGTTTTGAAAATATATCACACGCCCCTCCGCGATGTTCTTCGCAAGGTTAGCCTCATCATCCCTGAATGGATTTGAAAGCGCGGCCACTTCAGGAGGTGGGGCAGGATGGATAACCCTTGAAGCGATAGGAGGCTCAAACTTAGGCATCACTCGCTGATAGCCGCCATAGCCAACATAAACGGGGATCGCTATCAACATGGCCCATCGGGCCGCCCGCCACGGCGCTCCACGGGTATCGTCCCCGTGAATAAAATATACGATAGGATCTAAAACCTCGTGTAACATTTTTTCATAAATAGAAACAGCCAGAGTCAGCCCGACTGTCACTGTGGTCATGTACATAAAGATAAGGCTTGACGGCAGTGGCGGCTTGATGACCAGTTTTAGGAACAGATAGACCCCGATCCAGACGATGGCAACCTTGACCAGTATCGGAACCCTACTTTTTTTAGCCTGGGACTCTTCGACCTTAGCTTCCATGAATAACCTTCTCCGAATAAATTTTCCCGCAAACTGCGGGGTATATAACTTTAATAAATCACAAAACCCACAGAGATGACAAACAAAACGGCCCAGGGCATTCGCCTGCTAGCCAGCCAGTAAAACACCTTGGCGCCTTTTCGATAGAACCAATCCGCGTCGAGATTGATAGCCCTGATTTCCGCTGGATATATTCCAGCCAATATGAGGAGACAGAAGGCCAATGCGGAGAAAAAGAGTAACTGAACCTGATTCAAAACATGGCTTGCCGTATAGGGCTCAAAATCAACCGGGTAAGGAAGAATACTATATAGCGACCCGGGAAATACACCTATGAAGATGCATAAAAAGGCGGCTATCCCCATGGCTATAAGCATATTAAGGGGCGGCTCCTTTGTTCTTATACCAGAGTCGTGAGAGAAAAAAGCAAAAAATGGGATTTTTATACCTGCATGATGGAAGACGCCAGCAGAGGCAAACAGCAACATAAACCAGACAACCGTCATCCCACCGTGACCAGACGCGCTGATAATCATGGATTTGCTTACAAAACCACTAAATAAAGGAAAAGCGGAGATGGATGCCGCGCCTACGATGCAAAATGCGGCCGTCAGGGGCATTGATTTATATAGTCCCCCCAAATCCGTAGCATTGATCTTTCCCGTCTGATGCATAACAGCGCCCATACATAAAAAGAGCAAGCCCTCAAACAGTATGTTGGTAAAAGCGTGTGAAACAGAGCCATTGAGCGACAGTTCCGTGCCTATTCCAATGCCGACCACCATGAATCCAACCTGGTTGATCAGGCTATAGGCAAGGACTTTCCTCAGGTCATTCTCAATGACCGCAAAAAAGATAGGGAAGACAGTCATTAGAGCCCCAACCGCTATCAGAGCCTCAGTGCCAGGATACGACCTTACCAGGGCGTATACCGCTGTTTTGGTCGTAAAGACACTCACGAATATGGTACCCGTAATTGACGCCTCAGGATAAGCGTCAGGGAGCCATGCATGAAGTACAGGGAAAGCGCAATTTATGCCAAAACCCAGCAATATAAGATAGGATCCCAGTCCATTTAATCCTATGAGCCCAAACTCAATAGAACCTGTTTGATGCGCATGGATAAGAATACCAGCGAGAAGGCAAAGCCCTCCAAAAATATGAACCAGAATATATCTCAATCCTGCCGAATAAGACGCCTCTGTCCTTCGTGACCATATAATGCATGTCGAAGTGATCGTCATTATCTCCAGAAAGACGAAGAGTGACAGAAAATCCCCAACAAAAACAGCCCCTAAAGCGCTCCCCACATATAAAAGGGCCGCCACATGTTGCATATCATCCTTTACATGAATAGCGTAGAGGATTGAAATAAAGGACATGATTGTAAATATATATCCAAAGACCATACTCAGTTTGTCCACTCGGCCAAAAGTGATATCGTAATCCAGGAAGTGGATAACCCAGTATGAGCCTTCCGGCATAAGCAAAAGATCAAGAAATGTAATGAGCGGAATAACAAGCAAAGTAACCTGCTTTGCCTTTCCTTTCAGAAATGGAACAAAAAGGGCTCCAATAATAAAAATCGCGGCTGGCGGAATCGCGCTAGTCATAATAATTCTCGTCTCTTTTAACAAGTGGACGCAACACGTATTTCGCTACTAACACGAGACCTACGCAGGCGACAAACCCATACGTCGCGTAAAAGGATGGGAACGACTCCCATGGGAAGTCAGCGTGCTTTGGGACAAAAAAGTCAGCTACAATGAGCAATACAAGGGATATGTAAAAGCCCATGAGAAACCTTTTTACATTTTGCGGTTTATCAAAAAAATGCCCTTCTTTCATTGCGCCTTCCTTATCTTTATTCATTTAATCAGCTAGCCACCAGGGTAACAATAAGGTATAAAACAGCTACTGCGAAAACAATATAAAATATTTGCTTATACCCAGGCTCAGGCTCATGCCCAAGCACTTTTATCTCTTCTTTATGTTCGTTCATCCGACTTCTCCAATAACCACCCTTGCCAGGTCGAGAAAGATCGACGGCGCAAAAAACAGGGCTAATGTTCCTATAGCGGTAATTATCAACGGCGCTAGCATGTAGACTGGGGCTTCTCGCCGCTCAGGCTTCTCCCCCGCCGGCAAATCCCGAAAAAACGCGGCATACACGATTGGCAATAAATAAGCAGCGCTCAAGATTGAGCTCAGGACAAGGGCGCCAATAGCATAGTACTGCTCCACCTCTACCGCTCCCAGAACCAGATACCACTTGCTTATAAAACCGGCGAATGGCGGGATACCGATTATAGAGAAGGCTCCCAGGGCGAACGCGGTCATTGTGATGGGCATCTGTTTTCCGATGCCGTTTAGCTCACTTACTTTGGTCTTGCCCGACGCGACAAAAATCGCGCCCGCGCAAAAGAACAACGTAACCTTGGCGATGCCGTGATTGACGATCTGCAGGATACCGCCTGTCAAACCTGTCGAAACAAGCAATGCGGCCCCGAGGAGCGTATAAGAAATTTGGCCTATTGTAGAGTAAACGAGCCTGGCCTTCAGGTCATCTTTTGTAAGGGCCATAATAGAGGCCGCGACAATGGTAAAGCATGAAAAGATGACCAGTGGAAATCCTAAATCGAGCGCTCTTAGCGTCTCCATCCCGAAAACAAAGTAGGCCGCTCGCAATATGCCGAACGCGCCTATATCTATGACCGCTAATGCGGCGACCACCGGCATGGGGCCAACCATGGCGGCGGGTAGCCAGGCGTGAAAAGGCACCATCGCCGCTTTACTGATACCCACCAGGAACAGTAGAAAGGTGATGGTAAGCAAGGTTGTGTCTACTCCTGGGGGGAAGATGCCGTTTGGATTGAGATCCAGTGTGCCGGAAAGCCCATAAGCCAGGAAGCTTGCAAGCATAAAGATTTTTCCAAGCACAAAGATATAAAAGACATACCTGTTACCCTTGACAAACGCCTCTTTCGTTTCTTTATGCACAACCAGGGGATAGTAGAAAAAGCCGACCAGCTCATAAGAGAGATAAAGAGTCAGCAGATTGGACGCGAACGCCACACCCATAGAGGCCGCCAGGGCCATTGCAAAACAGAGATAGTAGCGGGTCTGGGCATGCTCCTTAAGAGCGCGCAAGTAACCAATCGAGTAAATGGTTATCATCAGCCACAGAAAAGAGGCGGTGATAGCGAACAAAAGGCCCATCGCGTCAACCCGAAACGAGATGGAGATGACGGAGTTTAAAGTCACTAGTGAATAGACAAATACTTTTCCGGCGAGAACTTGAGGAATCATGCTGAGCACAATGACGAACATCAGGGCCGACGACGCCAGTGAAACCCACTCGCGGGCGCTTGGCGATTTACGGGTAACCACAATGAGCACAGCCCCAAGCAGTGAAACCGCTACGGCCAAGAAAGGTCTTATGGATTCAATTTCCATCGCCGTTACCCTCCGTAGCAGTTGCCTCTGTAGTAGCTGTCTCCGTAGTAGCCTCCTCTGTAGTAGCCTCCTCCGTAGCAGTTTCCGGTATAAGCTTACCAGTTCCCGCTACAAGCGCTTTTAATTCAGATGGCTCTACCGTGACTTTGCCACCTAAACTTTGAATAAATGATACGACAGCCAGCATCTCGGTATCGGAAAGGCCGATAGGCGGCTTGTTGATGACCGGCATCTGGGCCGGATAGAATTTTCCTGGCCCGGCCGTTTCATACTGTTTATAGATAACCGCCTTTGGATGCATCATGGACTCCAAAATATACTCCCTCGTGCGCTTGGCTCCACGCCCTTTCATAACAGGACAACGTGGCGACTCGGTGTGTTCAAGTGAATGGCAAAGCGCGCATTGAGCTTTGCCAAAGAAAAGTTTTTTACCCGCGTCTACCAGATCAGCTTTGGTGTTGAGATTCGACACATCGAACGCTACCTTCTTAGGTGGAAGAGATTGCATCTGAGGCACCGAATTGGAAATCCAAATAAAAAGCAGTAGAACCCCGCAAATGGTCCCCGCGACCTTTCCTATAAATTTAGGTTGCTCCACAACCTGTCCAGACGGCCCAGACGACGGCTCAACCGGCTTGCCGGTAAGGGTCGTAGCCCAGAAGATAAAAGGAGCCAAAAAGAAATACTGCGTCGAAAAGGCGGAGCTCCGCGAAGCGCTGATAGTGATCCACAGGATAATTCCAACCAGGGCGAAGAATAAAAATGTGGCCAGCGCCGCCATGGCGCCGGCGTGCCCAAGGGCGGGAGAAAAAGCATACGGGGAGGTGTCTTCCAACACCCCGTAGATATGCCAGTGAACGCGGGAAGCCGAGCGGGCGTATCCCATCAATGACATCGTGAAAACAATCGTAACAGCATTCACTATCAGGCCCAATTGCGACCTCACAGGCATTACTCCAAAGGTCATTTTTGAGGTTGATTTGGCGCCCTTAAGCATAAACCCGACCAGAGGAGTGACCGTAAGCAGTACAGTTAGAACCGCCAGCACCTGCGTTACGGAGAACACATTGATCCTGACAATGGCTGGAACAAAATAGCCCCAGACTCCAATAACGATCACGCCTACGATAACCACAAAGAAAAGTATGACAATAAGGACGTTGGCCACCTTCGCCCACGAGGCCGTCGGCTTGCTCCCTGCGCGCCAATACATAAGGAAGCTGACAAAAGAAATCAGAATCATCAGGTTCACGACAGTCATCTTCGCCGACATCACGCCCAGGAGCCCCAAAAGAGGATGATGCGCCCCGCCCATCGCTCGCGCCTCCGCGATGCTCGCGACCAGGCTATGGGGCGTCAGCCACACCATAAAGCAACTCAAGAGGGCCGTTAGCAAAATCAGTATGGGCTTCATGTACCGCTCCGCCCCTTCCGTCCGATAGGCCAGACCCAGCCAGAAGTAGTAATTGGCTCCAAGAAAGAGGATGCCTATCAAAACAGCCTGAATGATGAACAACCAGGATAGGAACCCACCCATCAAGGTTATCCCCATCTGCTGGTTGTACATATAGACTTCCCGCATCAGCCAGTATCCGGCGAAAGGAAGCGTAAGCAGGCCGAACATCCCGATAAAGTTTCCTATATATCCCATCCAGTCGTAGTGCTCCCGCTCCTCTTGTGTCCGGGCCCCCAGGTAACGAACACCTGAATAAGCGCCGACAAGAAAACCGCCCAGAACGATGTTGGATATAAACCTGTGGATATTCACCGGCCCCCAGGTTGGATTGTTCATTGCGGCCCAAGCCTTCTCCAAAGCGCCCATACCCCCTGGCAGAACCACCGGGCTGGCCTGGAATGTAGCCCAGGCGTTGGGCACGAGCATGACACCGACCGCTATAAGGTTCAGCAGAAAACCGATAAACAGGTGCAGACCCTTACGATTTTTCATGGTCTGAAACCCTGACCAGTAGAGGTAGAGAATGACCATGGACGCGCCGAAAAGCATTACATATACGTAGTAGGTAGGCCAAAAAATGCCCGTCATGTAATTTACGACTTTGGGATAAAGGGCTAAAAGAAAAAGGAGAAAGGTGGCCCCAAGCATCGCGGTCATCTCAAAAGCGGCCAGGGTCAAACCTATAAAGTCATTGGCCAGCTTGTTGTACCGCTCTTCTTTTGTCAATGTCCCGATCACATCGCAGATCCAGGCGAAGACCGGCACTCCCAGAACAAATCCGCCAAAAAGGAGATGGACTTCGGCGAGGATCCAGATTACATTCCGGCTCCCGACATAGGGAACATCCCGGTAGTCAACCGGCGCCGCCGACGCGCCGCCTTGGGCAAAGGCCAAAGAAGCAGTCGCAAGGAGCACAAGCGCGATCGGGAGTATAAAAAGGATCTGTGACAACCCACCTGCATGCCAGCGATTGGCTAACCTACTCCTCGCAAACTTCATCGCTTTATCCCTTCTTTGCTGGCTGTGAGGCTCCACGCCCCATGTGAGGTGATACACATGACTTAACATACATATTTTAATTGTCCCCCGCCCCTTTTATTAACATTTCAAATCAAAAGGTAAACAACCTTATCGAGCTATGATCCAAGCAATAAGCATGCCTCGTAAAAAATGCGTGGCGATAGATCAGCTATTTAAAACGCCACTTTTAAACGCTACTTTTAGTTTTTTAAAGAATTCCAAGGTATTTCCCAAGCTATCTTGCGCGTTTTATAATTTATAAATCAGGACGAGAGCCTCAGACACGGCTCTTGGATAAACAAAGTATCTTAACGCTTCGTTAAATTTTTACTCATAAAATAGTATCTGTTTGTATAACTTGAAGGCGGTCTGAATACGATTCAGCTCTGTCGCATTTTATATCCGCAGACCGCTATTCTAGAATTTTACCGGTTATCCAGGATTATCCAAGGTTTAGTGACGCCCTGTAAAAATCATGGGATCCGGCTTATTATGATGCATTTGCCTCCTGCTATATGGCCTATACAGTACAGGCGGCGCGTCGAGATAGCGTTAAATCCCCATTTGTTAACTTCATACTATAAAAGAAACGACATTCGGCTTCCACAATAGTAATGGAGGGCGATTTTTTACAATTAACAAATTAATCTATGCAATAGAAGCATAGCTTTTTCCGGCAGTTCAACCCTGGCTTGATTGGGTATTGTTTTTGCACCAGCAACTAAGCTCTATTTTAAGAAAATAAAATGCTTGATAAAAAAGCATCCGAAGCAGTTAGAAACGACCGTAGGGCGCTACCCTTTTCCGGTCGCGAACGCCGTGTCGGCGATCAGCATACGCCCATGCTCACCCAATTCAACCAGCTTATTATCTTCTTTCTCTTGCTTATCGGTCTTTTACCCGGACTTTTGGGGCTTATAGGGATATTTAAAACCAGTAAACGGGAGCTTATCGAGACAAAAGGAACCAATTTTATGAAAGTCGCCTCTTTTACGGCCTTTCAAGTCGAAAAAATCGTAGAGGAAAAACTCGAAGCGATCAAGAGGCTTTCAAGCCTTCCCACGGTGCTAAACGTCCTTACATTCTCCGAAGAAAACTCGATCATGGAAATCCGGAACCTGCGAAAAATAATTATGCCCGAATTAGCGGCCAGGTTTTTTATCGCTAACATCTATAACGCCAAAAGCGAAATAGTGTTTAGTAGCAGACCGACAACTGAAAAAGGGGCCGTATTGGCGGCGGATCCTAAACTGATCGCCAAGGTTTTGAAGGAAGGTAAAATTTTGGTATCGGATATAATGATAGACGACAACGCCGCCAATTATTCAATAGATATCTACGCTCCTATCAAAAATGACAATGGAGACAATGCAGGTGTCCTTGCCACCCGTCATGAAGTAAACGGCCTGTTTGAAACTATTATTAATGTCAGAATCGGAAAAACCGGCCACGCCAACCTTGTTACATCCGCAGGATATATCGTCGTGTGCCCCATTTATCCCCCCAGAAGCCATCACCTGAGCGACGAATTAATGGGTACGATCAGTAAAAAGCGCGCGGGTTGGACCATCACAGCCGATGACGGGCATGGCTCCACCAATTCCATTATCGGTTTTTCTCCTGTTAATTTTAATGTGGAAAATCTTTCACCGGAAAGTTTTGGTAACAAAAAATGGTATATTTTCACACGGCAGGAGCCATCTGAAACCTTTCAATCTATCAGGAAATTTAAAAACTCGGCCATAGGATACGCCGCCCTGGTTGTGATAATGGTTATCGGCATAGGTGTATACGCCTGGCGGGAAATACTGAAAGCTCAAAAAGCTCTTCAGGCTGAAGTGGTCTATATGGAAAGAGCTGAATCGATCAAACAGCTTATGCTAAGCTTCCAGCGGTTGATCGTCGATCCGTTTGAACGGTTCGAAAGATGGCTCGATGAGATGAAAAACGACCCCTTTTCGTCGAAATCCAGTCAAAATCGGATAGATAGAATGAAGTCGCATCTTCAAAAAGTAAACAGCGTCCTGAAACATTTTGAGTATTACACTCAGGCGGATACTTTCAAGCCTCAAAAGATGGATATTACGAAAGTAGTGGGGGAAACACTGTATCTATTGGATTACATGATTGATAGTGAGCAGATGGACGTAAACTTCAGCAGACCGGAAGAACCTTTGATTCTTATGGGCCAACCCAAGCTATTGAACATAGTTTTTATGAATATTCTGCTTAACGCTATTCAGGCGGTTGAAAAGCAAGGCGCGATAAACGTGTCGGTAAAAAGAAATAACGGCTGGTGTATATGCAAGGTTAGCGATAATGGAGCAGGTATTCCGGAAAGTGAAATTGATAGTATATTCGACCCTTTTTATACAACCAAAAAAGGCCACAAAGGATACGGCATGGGACTGGCGGTGAGCAGAGGAATAATTAAGAAGCATAATGGTACAATAACTGTCTCCAGTTCAGAGGATGAAGGCACCGAAGTTTCAGTTAAGTTGAAGCTTGTGGATAACATAGAGTAGAATAAGCGATAGCGAATATCGGTTCGGTCGGATTTGGCAAGGTGGCTACAGTGAGAAATGGTTTGATACTCTTGATATCCCCACACTCGCTTTTCAGCCACGCCGATTGTGTCAGCATAGGGGTTGGTGTTTCGGTTGCGGCGCATGAAGTGTGACAATTCAATAGCCAAAAATCCAGGACGATCATCTGACGGTGGCTTTTAAAATATTATTATTAGAGAAAGGATAACTTTTTGACGCGAACAATAATTTTGGTGGTCGGGAAGAAGGACAGGCTCTATGAGCGGAAATAGCGCCCTGGTGGATATTCCGGCCGATTCGCTCAATAAAGAACCGATAGTTATCATAGATGATGACAAATCGATTGGTAAAACACTCAAACTCCATTTCGAGCGTCAGGGATACAAAGTCTATACGTCCCTGACAGCTAACGACGGCCTGAATACTCTTGAATCACTCGATTCGGCGATAATCGTCCTAGATGTCAGGCTTCCGGACGCTAACGGCATCGAGCTTTTAAAAGATATACGGGAAAAGGGGGACAATTACTACTCGATAATAGTCACCGCTTTCCCGGATATGGAGTCTACCGTCATGGCCGTCCAGAGCGGAGTCGGAGAGTATATCCATAAACCGATCGATATAGAGGAAATCAGCGGCGCTGTTAGAAAAGCCACCGAGTTTTTTGAGAGCAAATCTCATGAAGACTCCTCTTATGCGGCCGTGCCTCCCATAGAAAATGTGAAAAACAGGTTTATCGGCAAAAGCTTTTTGATGAAAGAGGTTTTCAAAACAGTCGGTTTTGTCTCCATGAGCAAAACCACCGTAAATATAACCGGGGAGAGCGGAACCGGGAAAGAACTGGCGGCCAGGGCCATTCATGGCAATAGTAAAAACAAGGGCGAGCCATTTATTTCTGTCAACTGTTCGGCTATCGTCGATACTCTGCTGGAATCAGAATTGTTCGGGCATGAAAAAGGAGCCTTTACCGGCGCT
>DRJW01000142.1 GCA_011052055.1 Nitrospirota bacterium | reverse complement strand
TCCTCAGAGTAGATATTACTACGCTTGCGGCTATTTTGTCTCGCAGTCTCGCCTGACGACTTTTCGCTCGATTTCGCTACGAAAGCGCTTTTTAGAGGATCCCTAAATATTATCTTCGCCAGCTATCTGATCGTTTGCCCTTGCCATAAAAGTAATTTCTGCTATATTTAGAGATTGCTTATTTAAGAAATCGGAAATTTTCCAGAAAATGATAGACACGCTCATTCTAGCAGTTCATATCACGGTGGCGCTCGCCCTCATTGTAATCGTTTTGTTCCAGCAGGGGAAAGGGGCTTCCATGGGCTCGGCTTTCGGCGGCTCCAGCCAAACCCTTTTTGGCTCCAGAGGCCCGGCCACCGCCCTGGCCAAGATCACTACAGGAGCGGCGGTTATCTTTATGATAACTTCCATCACATTGTCTGTATTGTCCCGTGGGGCGTCTGAAGAGTCAGTGGTTTCCACCAGTGAGACGCAGGTGGAGCTACCTGTGGCCCTGCCTGAAAAAGCGCCGGTCAGTGAAGGCGCAGGCCCGTCCGCTCCGGTTAACGAAGACGAGCCCAAACCGGAGCAAAGCTCTCCATCAGCGCCGACCGGCCCCCTGGAGGCGGGTCCAGACGCTGGAAAATCGAACTAGCTTTTTGCAATGGCTCACCGATGGCCTTCTATCCTTGTCCTGACAATATTTTTAACAATAACCGCCTGTTCCAAACCTGAAAGCCCCTCCCCCCAGACCGGGCCGGAGCCAAAAGCCGGAACGATGGTTGTCGGGGAGCAAACCGCCTCAAAAGCGGATAGTTTTGGTGACGTATTTATCGATGGCTCCATAGGGGATGCGTCAAACCTGATCCCGTATCTTTCCGGGGACACCTCGTCGAGCTCTGTTACGAGCATGGTTTTCGCCGGACTTATGAAAGTGGATAAGGATCAGAACCTGATACCCGACCTGGCCAAAAGCTGGGATATCTCCGAAGACCAGCGAACCATCAAGTTTAATTTAAGAGACGACGTAAAATGGCACGACGGCGCGCCCTGGACATCCGGCGACCTTCAGTTCCAGTACGAAATGATGATCCATCCCGATGTTCCGTCGGCCTACAAGGAGACATTTCTGCAAATTGAAAAGACAGAGACTCCAGACGATTTCACGTTTATCGTCACTTTCAAAAAGCCGTTCGCGCCTGCGTTAGCAAGGCTATCGGGAATGGGGGGGCTTCCGAAACATCTTCTTTTGAAAACTAAACCGATCGATCTTATTAAATCGCCGCTTGCCAGAAAACCGGTGGGCAACGGCGCCTGGCGGTTCGTGAAATGGCAGGCCCAGACAAAAATCGTGGTCGAATCGAACCCGGATCACTACGACGGACGGCCCATGATAAGCCAGGCTGTGACCAGAATCATACCCGACACCGCCACGCAGTTTTTAGAGCTTAAGTCCGGCGGAATCGACATGATGGCTTTAAGGCCCCTTCAGTACCTCAAGCAGACAAACACAAAGTTTTTTAAAGACAACTATGTAAAATATAAATATCTGGGCAACGGCTACACCTATCTTGGATACAACCTCAAACGCCCCCTCTTCGCGGACAAAAGAGTGCGCCAGGCGCTGACCTACGCCATAGATAAAAACGAAGTGATAGAAGGGGTTCTGCTCGGCCTGGGGCAAATGGCCACAGGGCCGTTCAAACCGGGATCATGGGCGTATAAAAATGATGTAAAAAGATATGAGTACAGCCCCAAGAAAGCCAAAGCGCTTTTCGCCGAAGCCGGGTGGCGAGATACCGACGGAGACGGAACGCTCGACAAAGACGGAAAACTTTTCGAGTTTGAGATAATCACAAATCAAGGCAATAACCTAAGGTCGAAAACCGCCGAGATTATACAGCAGAAATTAAAGAAAGTCGGAGTAAAAGTAAATGTGCGCGTCATAGAATGGTCTTCGTTTATAAATAATTTTATCAATAAAAGGGATTTCGACGCGTGCATTCTTGGCTGGGGGCTGGGGCTGGATCCGGATCAGTACTCTATCTGGCACTCGTCGAAAACGGGCGAGCATGAGTTTAATTTTGTATCTTACTCTAATAGTGAGGCTGACGAAATTCTGGAGAAAGCCAGAAGAACGTTCGATCAAGAGGAGCGGAAAAAGTTTTATTTCAGGTTTCAGGATATCCTCGCCGATGAGCAACCTTACACATTCCTGTACGTCGCCGAAGCTTTGCCTGTTGTGTCGAAACGTATTCGGGGGATAGTCCCCGGCCTGTCTGGAATAAGTTATAACTTCGATAAGTGGTGGGTTCCAAGGTCCGAGCATAAACATGTGATGACAAAGTGAGCCTGCGCTTAATCCAGAAACGATTTGCCGTGGAACAAGTCCTGGCGCCGGGACAATCGCCGGTCTATCGCCCTGTCGGCCATCATTATGACCGGCAAAACCAGAAGTGTAAAAACAAGGTTTATCACAGATTGAGCTATCGCGGCTTTTGAGTCGAAATTCGCGATTTCGTCGCCTATCAGCATGCCTGACAGCGTTCTGTATATCATTAAATCCAGAATTGTCGATGAGACGATAATTACAACCCGGGCCAACACCGAATCGCTGATATATTTTTCTCGAAGCGCGCCGACGGTAAAACCTATAAGGCTTTTCGAAAGCATGTTAATCCCCAAAACGCCGTATGACAGCAAGTCCTGGACAAACCCGACGGCGCCTCCGAACTGGAGCCCTCCGATTTTTCCCCATCTCATGCCGCCGTGTATCGAAAGCGCCAGCACAACATCAGGATATACCCTCAGCCACGACAGGAAATGGAACGAGGTTGTCTGAACGATAAAACAAAGAAGAGCCAGGCATACGTAAAATATGATTTTCATGGCCAGTCATCCTTTGAGAAGATATCTGACGGAGAGCTTTTTAAAACCAGTACCTCTTCGATCTTGTCAAGATCGACCGCAGGCTCAAGGCGGGCGGAAAGAAAAAGGCTGTCTCCTTCTTTTTTTATGTTTGCCAGAGCGCCCACCAGCAAGCCCTTGGGGAACACGCCACCCAGACCGGATGAAATCACCCTCTCCCCCTCTGTGACATCCGACCCTACTGAAAGATAGCGAACTTCCAGCGTGGGAAAGTTCGAGCCGCTTGCGACAAGCTGGTCTCTTGTCTCCTGGACAACGGCGTCCACGGCGG
>DRJW01000141.1 GCA_011052055.1 Nitrospirota bacterium | reverse complement strand
TCCATTATGTTTTTATTTAAAGTTTTTTCCGCGTCCGCTTCAAACAACGATTCATCGACATTGGCGGCGGCGTGTCCTTTTGTTATGTTCCCCGCTCGTTTAAAAGTAACGGCAAGCGGCTCGAAAAAGTCCCGTTTTTTAAGCTCGGCCATAGCCTCGCACCGGAGCTTGGCGGAGGCCAGATCGTCGAACCCAACAGCTAGAACAGCGTCCGCCACGTCGTAGGGAACACCCCGTCCCGTCCATAAATTTTTTATACGCCCCGCGAAAAACGAAAAAAGGCTGTCTTTGGTTTCATCGGGAGAAGACGTAAGCTTGCCGTTGAACTGACTAATAGACTTGTCGAAAAGATCGCCGAGATCTAGAGGGTACTGTTTTTCAAATATGATCTGGATAACGCCCAGCGCGCCTCGCCGAAGGGCGAACGGATCGGCCGTACCGGTGGGAATTAGCCCAATGCCGAAACATCCAACCAGGGTGTCTATCTTGTCGGCAAGGGCGACGATGGCGCCGATGTCGGACGAGGGGAGGGCGTCGCCCGACCATCTGGGCATGTAATGCTCGTAAATCGCCTCGCACATATCGTCGGCTTCGCCCGCTTTTAGCCCGTATTCCCGGCCCACTACCCCCTGCAACTCCGGGAATTCGTAAACCATCAGCGTCTCAAGATCGGCTTTGCAAAGCTCTGCTGTCCTTTTGACCTTATCGATACTTTCCGGTTTTATTTTTTCCGCAAGATAGACCGCAAGAGACGTGAGTCTTTTAACTTTCTCCCCCACCGTTCCCAGTTTTTTATGGTAGACGACCTTATCCAGTTTTTTGGCGAAACTGTCCAGAGAGGTTTTCATATCTTCGTCGAGAAAAAATTTCCCGTCCGCAAGCCTTGCGGCCAGAACTCTCTGGTAACCGGCGATCACCACTTTGTCATCCTCCACCTTCATGTTCGACACACCGATAAATCCGTTTATCAATTTCCCGTCTTCCCCTGTGACGCTAAACATTTTCTGGTGGTTTTTCATCGACGCGATTAAAAGCTCGTCCGGCAGATCGAGAAACTTCTCATCGAACCCGCCCCATAAAGCGACGGGCCATTCTGTAAGGCACGCTATCGTTTCGGCCAGATCGTCGTCTTCCAATAGTTTCGCGCCGTTTTTCTCCGCCAGGGCCCGCGCCGTATCCAGAACCGTTTTTTTTCGGTAATCAAGATCGGCGATTACAAAGTTCTCTTCAAGCTTTTGCAAATAGTCTTCTCGCCCCTTAATCTCTATCGATGTTGACCCCATGAAACGGTGCCCGCGCGTCACGGCGCCGGAAGAAATTTCACCAATGCTAAACCTCACAAGCTCGCCGCCATAGACCGCCGTTATCCAGTGAATGGGCCTTGTGAACTTTATATCACCACCACCCCATCTCATCGATTTGGGAAATGGCAGGCCAAGGAGAAGCTCCGGTAGTTGTTTTGCCAGCAGGTCGATAGTTTTTGCGCCGCCTTCGACGACTTCCAGATAAATGTATTCTCCTTTGGCGGTCTCCTCCACTTTGATATCGGTAACGCTTGCGCCTTTCGACTTTGCGAAACCGGTGGCGGCTTTGGTGAGCGACCCGTCTTTGGCGTAAGCCGCTTTTTTGGGAGGGCCGAAAGATTTTACAATCCTTTGCTCTTGTTTTTCAGGGATGTTAAGCGCGGATACGGCCAGCCTTCTGGGAGTGGAGTATGTTTTTATATCGGTGAAAGATAAATTCAGGCTATCCAGACGCTCGGCGAGAGATTTTTTAAGGGCTTGTGCCGCCGGTTTAATATATCCGGACGGAATCTCTTCGGTTCCGATTTCAAACAATAATTCTTTCAAGGGAAATACCATTTAACGTTTTTGTTCGGGGAGATTATAGCAGACCGGATTGGAAAAAGCTTGATAGAGTCGTGGCTTGGCTTTAATATTCAAAAGTGTTTAAAGAAGAAATTTTCTGGAGGAGTTTGATGAGCCTTGATTATCTGATTATAGGGGCCGGCCCCGCCGGTCTTGCCTGCGCTATCGAAGCCGAGAAGAAAAATCTGGACTACATTGTCTTGGATAAAGGATGCGTAACCGACGCGATATACCGTTTTCCCGCCGACCTGGTTTTTTTCTCCACTCCTGATCGTCTGGCGGTGGGGGACGCTCTTTTTATCACCGAATCGTTCCGTCCGACGCGCATAGAAGTTCTTAATTACTACAGATCGGTGGTGGATCATTACGGCCTTAAGATAGCCACTTATGAAAAAGTGGAGTCGATAGAGCCCGGCCCAGGCTCCTTTAACGTTCACACTCTGGCTGGCTCAGGTGAGAAGCGTGTGCGCGGCGCTGATAAAGTTATCGTGGCCACCGGTTACTATGACCATCCCAACATGCTGGGGATAGAAGGGGAAGACCTGCCCAAAGTGTCGCACTACTATACCGAGGCGCATCCATACCATAACTGCGATGTGGCCGTCATCGGGGGCAAAAACTCGGCGGTGG
>DRJW01000140.1 GCA_011052055.1 Nitrospirota bacterium | reverse complement strand
AGTTATTACTACGCTTGCGGCTATTTTGTCTCGCCGCCTCGCCTGACGGCTTTTCGCTCGATTTCGCTACGAAAGCGCTTTTTAGAGGTTCCCTTTAAATATATTTCCATAAATGTCTGCCTCAAGAATTATCTCCGATATCTTCGAACGCGATAAGTATCGTCCCATTATTATTTCGATCTCCATCGCAACAATCGCTTTAATATTTATTTGGCGAAACCACACTAATCTGGGCGGTGTCTTTAACGGATTTTCAACTACTCACGCTCAGATGGGCGGCGACTCGCCCATATTTACTTCAGGAGCGTCAGCGCTTCTGGATGGAGAGTCTTTGAATGGGAAACAAAGCATGTATTCTGGATATATTATCGCTATGGCCTTCATCCGTTACCTGGGCTTTGCATATGACTGGATAGTAGCGGTTCAATTATCCTTCACAATAATCGCGGCATTCGCCATATACAATCTGGGAAAGGAGCTGGGGGGATATTTGAGTGGAATATTCGCCTCGTTCCTCCTGGTTGAAAACCCTGACCTTGCGATATGGAACGGTTACATATTAACCGACGCGCTATATACAAATTGTGTGGTTATATCAGTATTCTGCCTATTTAAGGCCAACCAGCGAAAAGGCATGTGGCGTCCAATTTCATTCATAATGATTTTGTCGACGGCTCTAATTCGCCCAACCGGTTGGGCGCTTTTATTAACATTAGTGATATATCTTGTTTATAGATATATATCGTCCTTGCGTGGCCGCCTGGTTGTGTCTGCGATAGCTTTATTTCTATTTTTAGGCCTTGTTTCCCAGATTCCTTCTGTCGAAAAAGAAAGCACCGTAGTGCAGAACCTGATGAAAGGAACGATAATTTGGGGCTACGACGACTGGCGATTGGATATGCCGGTAGAAAATGGGATTGAAGGAGCATCCCTTAATTCGGGTATCCGTTACGTGGTGTCGCACCCTGCAATGTCATTAAAGCTGGCGGTCTATCATGTAGGAGTAGAGCTTGCCCGGGTGCGTCCCTATTACCCTGCAAGGATGAACGTCCGCATTGCTGTTGGAGTTGCAATGCTGTATGTCCTGGCCGTGGCAGGCTTAATCAACTCTTACAAAAATCCTCTCGCGCCGTTGCTTTGCCTTGTTATAGCGGGACATATTGCTCTTATCGCTGTGACGTTCGCCACTTACAATGCAAGATTTTCACTTCATTTTCTCCCGCTTATCATGGTTTTTAGCGGTCACGCAATAGCGTATATTTTTCATTGGATGGCTCATATAAAGCGACCGGATATGCAATCGTAATCACTCTAGGGAACCTCTATGTTATTTTTTAGCTCTTTTACAATTGCATCAGCGACCACTTTGTGGCCATCGATATTGTAATGACCCATCTGCCTGTATGGGAAAAAGGCTAATGGATCGCCAGCGCTTTGAAAAACCGCGTCAATGTCTATAAACGGGATGGAAAGGCTGGTGGCGATCTCTTTAATTTCATTTTTGTAGTGTTGCGGTAACTGGCGAAAAGGAGAGTCCTTCACAAATTCTGGAAAGCGGTAACGTCCCCACTCAGGTAAGTAAACGAAGTAAAATTTCCCGCCCCATGATTTGACGCGCCGATTGGCGGTTGCAAGAATTTTTTTGAAAAGTCGCATCTCTTCACTAAAAACATCCCTTTTCTCGCTTTTACCTACCGCCAGCCCAAGTCTTTGACGCAATGCGCTCAGTTTTATGATTTCATGTATATTACTTGTTATCTGCGTAACAAAACCTGGCTCTAATGATCGGTTCGTCTTATTGTTTCTCTCGATGGCTTTTTCCATTCTCATATTGAAATTGTCGCGCATAGCGTCATTTATTTTGGCGCTTCGATCCATTAAATCTTGTGAGAACTGGTCATCCAGATAATTAACCAAAAAAGAGTTCCGCTCTGATTTTAAATTTATCAGGTCGTTGCCTTCAAAATAAAACCAGAGAGTCACTTTTGGCCGATAGGTTGAAAGATATTCGGAGATACCGGCCAATTCAAGAAGCGGCCCGTTTCCGGCCATGCTGAGGTTTACAGTCGCTGGAATGGTTTTTGTGATGATCGACGCTAAATCTTTGCCATCCGGGGCGCAGGTTCCCTGGCTGAATGAATCCCCCAATACGGCGACATCCATTGCCTTAAGATTCCAAATTTCATCATTATTACTGAACCCGTAGCGGTCGCTGTCGAACGTGACATACTCT
>DRJW01000139.1 GCA_011052055.1 Nitrospirota bacterium | reverse complement strand
TTAAGGTCGCGGATGTTGTCCACACCGGTGTTTGACGCGCCGTCTATTTCCATGACATCAAGCGATGACCCTTTGGTTATCTCCACACAGTTATCGCACTTTTGGCATGGCGTGGAAGTGGGGCCGTCGAAGCAGTTTAAAGCCTTCGCCAGAATCCTGGCCGTTGTGGTTTTCCCGACCCCCCTTGTGCCGGAAAAAAGGTATGCGTGGGCTATCCGTTTCTTATCCAAGGCGTTACAAAGAGTGCGGACAATATGTTTTTGACCTACAATCTCTTCGAAAGACTGCGGCCTGAACTTTCTTGCGGATACTATGTGACTTTGTTCCATTAGCTTAACTGACTAAAATCAGGGCCGCCTTGGATACGCTTTTTTAAACTGTGAGCGAGACTATTGAAATTCATCTACTTATATACCCGGTAATCAGCGCTAATTGGCTTGTTGATCGGAAAAAGGCTTTTTACTTTTCAGATAGCGAACAATCAGATCCGCTACCATCCGCGCGCCCTTTTCGTTGAAATGAACCCCGTCGTAGAGCGCCTCCACGCTTTTCGGAATATGAGCGGCGGCGTCAACGCAGTCTGCGCGCCGCATGCGGCATACTTTCAACGTCGCCATGTTATACAATTTTATCCCGCGCAGTAAAGCCTCTGCGGAATAAAAACCGGTAACCTTCCCGGAGCGCAGGTTGGCGTTTCCGCCAAGCCACAATAAGTCTTTCTCTTTTTGGGTCATATTCTCTTTATAAAGAGATGGCTGGGTTACAAGTATAACCCTGACACCTCGCTTCGAAGCCTCGTCAATCATGGTGTTAAGGTTGCGCCTGTACTCCGCCAGCGCAGGCGTCATATCGGGTAATTGGCCTATCTTTCTCATCGTCTTCCTCACCGCGCGGGCATGTACGTAGGCGTTACCGGCGGAATCTTGTATCATTACGTTGTTATTTTTCTTTTTAATACTCCTCGCTTTCCTCAATTTTCTGATCGTCCGCCAGATAGCGGTTTTTTCATAAAACATGTTTTTCTTCGTCTTCTCGTAAGGCGCCTTTATGAGCTGAAAGGCTCTGTCAAAGCTCCTCTTGTGGCCATCGGCCGTGAGAAGGTAATCTGGATCGTAATCGCCGTGACGGGCCAGCCGCATCATCAGGTCGTTTACTCCCTCCATCAAAACCACTGCGTCGATATCCGGGTATTCATCCAGTAGCAAAGGAAGCTGTACCAGGTTATCCCGGCTGTTAAGGCCGCTTTTGGCCACGTTGCCCACCCATACATTTTTACCCGTCGATCCGCCAAGATTTTTTTGCAGAAGATAAGGCCACGCCTCCATGTCATCGAGCAGAATACACTCCGTGGTGGAGCCGCCGAACGCCAGAATCCTGTAGTCCTGATCCGCAGAAAATTCGTCTCCTCTTATCCCGGCGGAGTTGATGGAAAAAAGCGAATCGCCGTAAACACCGGGCATCACGCCCGGCTCGATTTTGAAAATTTCCTTCAGGTATGGCGGCCAGACGAAATATGAAAATATCGGCGGCTCTGGATAAACAAAACCAAGGATTATCTCGCACGCGATCAACGCTATCACGATGCTGGCGCCGGTAAGAGCCAGGTTCTTAATCATGCTCAAGATTGAAAACCCCGCTTGATATTTCCCTATCGACAAGTTTTGTGAATCTGCTTTATTGTGTTAAAAAGCGCCGGGCGATTTACGGCACATCGAAAGCTCCGCTACCGCTGCTCCCTTCCGGGTCTGACGGGATTTACAAAGTAACGATTGCGTAAGACCCGGCGCAAAACTTTGCGCTAATATTATTTTGATCTATCCTGAATCGAAGCAATCGTACCATAGCCAAACTGCTGAAAAAAACTTAATTTGATCCGGCGCCAGCAAATTGCGCGCCGTGTATTTGTATAATCTGGGGCATGGGTTACGCAAGTAACGCTTTTAAATATTTTTTAATCCCTCTTTTCATTAAAGGGAGCCTCTAAAAGAGCGGCGCTTGAGCTTCCCACGATTTTATTGTTCAAAACTCCCGACTTTAATAAACAAAACCGTGTAGGGTGGTACAATAACGCGCTTTAGTAAACCATTAATATTTGTTTAAAATTGTCCAAGGTTGTGATTGTGGCCGAACCCAATCCGAAAAAACTGTTATTTGAACAGCTCTCCAGGCTAGGTAAAGCGCTGTCGAGTTCCAGCAGGCTCGAACTTCTGGAGTTTGTCGCACAAGGCGAAAAAGGGGTAGAGGCTCTTGCGCAAGTATCCGGCATGTCGTCAGCAAACACGTCTCAACACCTCCAGCATCTACGCAATTCTGGACTTATCAAGGCTAGAAAAAGCGGCCAAAATGTTTTTTACAGCCTGACAGATGATAAGGTAGTAGAGCTTTTGGGCCTCATAAGAAAAATCGCGGAAAGCAATCTGGCTGAAGTGAATATGCTAATTCACACCTACCTTAAGCAAAAAGACGCGCTTGAACCGATAACTGCGGAAGAATTGCTCAAGCGAACCAAAGATGGAATGACCACTGTTATTGACGTGAGGCCATCGGACGAATATTCCTCAGGCCACGTGGCAGGCGCCATTAATGTGCCTGTAAAGCAACTCAAGAGCTTTATGAAAAAACTGGACCCCGGAAAGGAAATCGTGGCGTATTGCCGTGGCGCATACTGCTTGATGTCGTTTGAGGCGGTGGAAAAACTGCGTAAAAAAGGATTCAAAGCCATGCGTCTTGAAAATGGTTTCCCGGAATGGAAAAAAGCCGGGCATCCAGTAGAAACAAAGAATTAAGCTACATCCCGCAATTTTCATTTTTAATCTAATCCCAAAGCCGCATACTTAATTAATTAATTGATAAAATAACTATCATATTGAAAACATTTGACTTACAGTCAATTCCGCGATATTCTCCTATCAAGCTAAATGAAGCGTAACAAATGGAGGGTTGTCGATGTTTATTAACCGGAATACTTTTTTATTGTTCGTCATTGTTTGCCTTGTGCCTGTCGACGCGGCGGCGGCCATAAAAAATCCTTTTCACACCGCTACGCCCACCTCCGGCATTCAAAGCGGGAAAATTACCATAAAAGTTACGATTGACGCGCCATCGGAAAGCCACGATGTAAAAGCATGGATACCCTACCCGGTTACGGATCAATTCCAGAAAATCGAAGATGTAAAAATCGAGGGGAATTTTGATAATTACGCCGTTTTAGGTCAGAACGAACCGGGAAACATAGCGTTGTACGCTGAATGGAACAAGCCAAAAAATCAACAACGATATGTCTTATATTCATTCAAAGTGACGGCAAAAGAACGGCTGATGGGCCGGTTCAGCTCCGTAGAGCCTGGTGTTCCTCAATATATAAGCAAATTCATAAAAAGCACGAAATACATTCCCATTGGTGGAAAAATAGGCGAGTTGTCAAAAACCATCACGAAAGGGAAAAAAACAATAGCGCAAAAGCATAAAGCTATTTTTACATGGATAGTGGAAAATACTCACCGAGATCCAGGCGTGCAGGGATGCGGCCTTGGAATAGTGGAGCGAACGCTGGCAAGCAAAAGCGGCAAATGCGCCGATCTGAGTAGCGTTTATGTGGCCCTTGCAAGAGGGGCCGGAATTCCCGCAAGGGAAGTGTTCGGCTTACGCCTTGGTAAAAAGGATGGATCGACAGACATGACCAAGGGCAATCATTGCTGGGCGGAGTATTATCAGCCGGGTTATGGTTGGGTTCAAACCGATCCGGCCGACGTAACGAAGCTGATGTTTATAAGAAATATTAAACCCGATCAGGCCGGGGACATAAGCGATTACTACGTCAATAATGTCGATCAGTATAGAATCGTGCTTGGCAGGGGTGGCAGAGGGATTTTTCTCAATCCTCGTCAAAGCGATGGGACGCTTAATTATTTTATGTATCCATATGCGGAAATCGAAGGTAAATCGCTGGAATGGCTAGCGGCGCAAAAGAAGCTGAAATACTCGATTACTTTTACAAAGACGCAATAATTGTCAATGCGGTAGCTATCTTTGTAGATGCATTAAATCTTGCGCCAAGATAGATAAGGGGAAACCAACAGGCGAAAAGCGCATGGACAGGTTGTAAGTGACCGTCTACGCCATCACATCGATAATCGATCCTGATTTCTGGATCATATCGATTAACTGCGCGCCTTGAGCCTTCTTGGCCGCAAGCCCCTGTTTGGCGACCGCCACGTCCGTCCGGGACGGTCTCTCCGCCTGGGAGATTTTGCCCATGCCGGGCGTTTTAGCGAACGCGCCCGATCCTGATACTTCCATAGGAGCGCCCTAACAAATTGATCGAATGTTTCGTTGTCAACTTATCGGCGATTTACCTGAAGACTTTAGGGAACCTCTAAAAAGCGCTTTCGTAACGAAATCGAGCGAAAATTCGTCAGGCGCCGGCCACCTCATGGGATGGGTCGGGAGCGATTCGCGCTGAATTCAGATACGTTTTAACATCCCCAACATTGTTAACGGCGTTGAGCTTTTTGAACAGAAGATCAAACTTCGCCTCCAGTTCTGCTCCTATAGCTCTCCTTGTATCCTCCGGCAAGGTCCATATCTCTTCTTTGGCCAGCCCGAACCCTTTTTTTCTTGTCTTGTATATAAACTGCTCCTCGGTCTGCCCCTCTTTTTTCTCTGATCCGAATTTTTCATGAAGTCCTTTATATATCCGGTCTCTTAGATCCGCAGGGAAATTTTTCGAGTCGTAAGTCATGTTCTGAAAACCGGTCGCAAGATGTATCTCAGAAGTGTTTACATCTGGGAACCTGTCGAACATCTCATCGGGCAAAGTGGAGGCGCCATGCTGTACCGCCCCGGAGATACCATATTTCACCCTGGCCGTCTCGCCCAGCTTGTCGAGCGTGTCAAAATCGAGAGCCACTTTAGCTATAGAGCCGTCGGGCAGTGGAACGCCGCCGTGAGATGTGCCGGTCTGCACAGATACTTTGCTAATGCCTTTTTCGATCCCTCTCTTTTTAATTGCGCCAAGATACCCGTCCATGTAGGCCTCCAGCTCTTGCACCGTGGAGTTTTTCTCACCAACCTCCCCGATTTCACCGCCTACTGAAACCGTGACTCCCGCAGGCTCAACCGACCGGACATGGGCGGTTAACTCGGCTCCGACTTCGTAATTTAGTCTCTGTTGCTCCATAAGCTCCGGCCTGGAAAGATCGACAAGCGTGGATGTGTCTATATCAATATTGTAAAAACCCGCCCCCACCGCCTCGCCTATCAGCTCTTTCAAGCCGCTCACTTCTTTTTCCGGGTCTTCCCCGTACTTTTTCGCGTTGACCTGAAAATGGTCGCCCTGAATAAACAGTGGGCCGACGTGCCCTTCCTTTATCGCCGAGGCCAGCATGACGGCTGTATATTCCGCCGGGCGCTGATACGTATAATCTATTTCGGACTTGGCTATTTCGAAAATAAACGCTCCGGCTCCGTTTTTTATCGCGGCGCGCACAAGCGCGCGGGCCACATCATAAGACATGCCACGGATATTAACGGCCGGCACGGTATATCCCCGGACGTCTCCTCTGCCCATCGCCTCGTACAGGCCCTGAATAGAAGCCGACCATACTCCCAGGCTTAGCCCCGCGCTTTTTATCATCCATCGCGCCGTCCCTCTCACTTCCTTACTGCCGGCGAACACTGCGTTATAGACAAGCCTGTCTATCGGGGCGCCCCGAAAGGCTTCAGCGTCCGTGACAGTGACTTGATCGGCCACATCCGCGCAGGTGGAAACTATAGATTTGAGCTCATTAACGCTAGAGACTTTCATGCCCTTTCCCCACTAAAATGAATAATATGATTTGTTTAATTATAAACTAGGACGCTTCTACTTTACTCCCCTCCCGGTCAAGAATTCACCAAGCTTTTTGTCGGCTCCCAGAATATGTATCTCCAGCCAATCGAGGAGGAACGCCATGTCGCCCTCACGCATTGGCTGGCCTTTTAATTCAAGCTTTTCCTTGAAATTGCTCGCAACCTCCAGAAGAAAATTATGTTCATCGGTGTGGAGCTGGTAATCTGAATATCCGAGTCGCTCCATCATCTCCTCTTCGCTCTCAAAATGTGTTTGTGTCAAATCGATCAGATCATCGTAAATGGCGCTTTGCCTGTCTTTCCCCTCTTTTTTACCTATGGTCTCACCAAGACGGCATAGCAAGTCAAACATTTCTTTATGCTGGTGATCCAGCTTTTCTATTTTCAGGATGAATTTATCATCCCATTCGATAGTCCGCATTTTACAGTCTTAATTTTTGTCTGAAGCTTCCGATTACTGCGTCTTGCCCCTATAAGTAACCATATCCCCAATGCGTCTCCTCGACAGTTTGCCGGTGAGATACAGCCCCTCCAATATAAACTCTACGCAAGAAGCGCGCATGGCGTCCGACTCGTCCCCTCCAAGCGAATGAACCGGCTCCCATAGTTGGGTCACCCTGGATATTACATTCCTGTAGTCGGTGGAAGGCGTCATGTCCCCGGTGTCCACTGATACGTCTCCTTTTATTTTCTCGACCATCTCGTCAAGATTCGCAGCGCCGATCCTTTCTAAGAAAACTTTTCTTACAGCGCTCTCCATAATCCGCGTTATAACCTGAACGTCCGAGAGCGATTCCTCTCGGAAAGGGTCCATCTCGATTTTTCCCAGCGAACTGGTATAAAGATAGTTCAGATCGCTCATCCTCGGCGCGATTTCAGTCTCGCCCAGCATGATCGCCCGTCTCCTTGCGTTTGCGAGCATTGTCTCGTAGTTTGTGATCGATAGCCGGGCCGATACGCCGGAGCGCTGGTTGACATGGGGGGATACGCGCGCGTCCATTGTGATCTGCTCCACGATGTCGCGCATAAAATCTGGCGCCTTGACTTTACGTCCATTACCAGCTTCGATTTTGGCCTCTTGATCTATTATTTTCAGACCGACTTCGCGTGACAGCGGGTAGTGAGTGCGGATTTCCGCTCCTATCCGGTCTTTTAGCTGGGATATGATCTTGCCCGAACGGCTATACTCCTCCGGATTGGCTGAAAACACCAGAGCGACGTCGAGCGGAAAACGTATCGGGTAGCCTCTTATCTGGACATCCCGCTCCTCCAGGATATTAAAAAGCGACACCTGGATCAGGTATTCAAGATCCGGTAGTTCATTGATCGCGAAAATACCACGATTCAACCTGGGAATAAGGCCGAAATGCAGGGCGTCCTCGGAGGCAAGCGGCGCCCCTCCAGCGACTTTGGCCGGGTCGAGATCGCCGATCAAGTCGGCGATTTTCGTGCCTGGCGCAAGCCTCTCGCCGTAGCGCGCAGTACGGTCTATCCATTCGATCTTCACATCCCCCCCTTCTTCTTTTATTTTATTTCTGCAATTGAGGCATATGGGATCGTAAGGATTGTCATTTATCTCGCAGTCTGCTATGGCCGGAATCTCTTTGTCCAGAAAACGGGTCAAAGCGCGCATCATCCTCGTTTTAGCCTGGCCTTTTTCTCCCAGAAAAACGATGTCGTGATGAGAAAGTATGGCGTTTATCGTTTGAGGAATGACCGTGTTTTCATATCCTACTATGCCGGGGAACAGCTCCTCGCCGTTTTCCATGGCAAAGATCAGGTTTCGCTCAAGCTCTTGTTTTACCGGAATCGGCTCGTACCCTGATTGCCTCAGCTCTGCGATATCGCCCGGTTTTGATTTCATCAAGATTTTTTATGCGCCAAGAGACAGATAGCGCCAGAGAGCCGACGGTGTACAAGTACAATGACCACCTCTTTACACTCCAAAACGAAACCGAAGAGAGGTTTTATAACATGCTTATTATATAGTAACGGCGATCAGGAACAACAACAAGTGGCTTTATAACGCCGCTTTGACAGGAACCGGCTCTCCATATTGCAAAACGCTCATAAGATCTTTCACGGAAAGAATATTCCTGTCCAGGCCAGGCTTACCGATGTTCGACCCGGCGAAGAACAAACCCTCCTCCACGTTATCACGAAGCGCTTCTGTGAGGTTTCGCAATATGCAATAGATCGATTTTTTCTTGGCGCATGTAGAAAGACATGCGAAAGGGCAATCGTGAGGCTCTTTAGTGATTTCGTTGTCCACTGCGGCGAACCTTTTTGAAAAAGGCGTTGCCACCGCCCTCCCCGGCAGACCTGCGGGAGAGCATTCCAGGATTGTCGGCAGGATGTTTTCCTGATAGATTTTCTTGAAAAGCTTTATCCCGCCGAATTCCAGCCCCGCTTCCACCGTCAGCAGGAACCTGGAGGCCATCTGCACCCCCTGGGCGCCCCAGGAAAGATGCCTCATAATATCTTCCTTGTCCCACACGCCTCCGGCCGATATGACCGGGACATCGTAAAGACCGTGGTCGTCGAGAAGTTTTCTCGTCTCCCCTATCACCTCTTGCGGCTGATGGTTTCCGCCCAGTATATCCTTCACAGAGCCGCCCTGATGACCGCCGGAATGATGTATCGATTCGAAAACAATGGCGTCTGGCGCGCGCCCTTTCGACAGCCATTTGCGGATCATAACCCTTCCCGCTTTGACCGACGATGTTATCGGAGCTATCATCGTATCCGGGAATTTCGAGACTATATCAGGCAGGGCCGTGGGCAAACCAGCTCCGGCGACTATAAAATCAACCCCGGACCTGGCGCAGTTATACGCAAGCTCCTTAAAATCATAAATAGCCACCATG
>DRJW01000138.1 GCA_011052055.1 Nitrospirota bacterium | reverse complement strand
GCCAAAGAGCATAAGTTCTGCGCGGAGTGCGGAGCCAGAATATAGCGCGCGCAAATCCGCTCTATTTTAAAGCCTCACGCTCCCACGATATTATCATCACGATCTGCGAGCGCGTATCTTCTTTGTATGAGTATATGTCGACGCCGAAACCGGAGCGCGGCGAAATCCAGGCTCCGGAAAACTCACTTTCTCCAGTCATCGCGCGCTTCTGGATGAATCCTTTCTTTTTAAAAACTTTCTGGTAAAATCCCGCGATCTCCCCGGCCGATCCCGTGGCGATTAATCTTACGGTGTCTTCATCCGCTCCCTTGAAATAACCGGTAATAGAAGCGCCGGGAAACAAGGGCAGATCGCCGGGAGGCTCTTTGGCTGTAGGATGATTTTTTATCGAGAAGGAAATCGTATATTCCGCGCCCTGGCCGGAGACAACAACGCCGTCTGCGGTCATTTTCGCTTTGACGCCGCGTCCTAGCTTTTCCTGCAACGCTATCTGGGCGGCTTTTTCTATAATCTTGTTCTGAGGATCGTCGAGTTTGGGGCAGGCGGCCCAGGTTATAGTTATCAGCGCTATCAGAAGGAGCCTGAGCATCGCCCTTTTAGTCAATGAATACTGTCCAGAAAACCTTGTTTAATCATCAGTTTCCGCCCTTGTATGTCGATGTTGCCATCTTTTAACATCGACTGCACCGTCCGGTAGACGGTTTTTTCGGAAACACCTAGCCTTTGGGATATATGGCGGTATGTCGGCTTTCTGGGCAGGCAGTACCATGCGTTGTCGAGTTTCCCTTCGCGCATGATCAACGCCTTGAGATAATGGGCGACTCTCTGGTTCCCGTCCATCATACCGAGCCGCTCGATCATGCCATTGGCCGCATGAAGCCTGTCGATAAGAATCCGCGACAGATTGATGGCTATCGCAGGGTATACGCCCATAAGCTCGATAAACTTACTGTTTCTGATTTTGTACAGTCTGCATTCCTCCAGCGCGGCGACCGTCGCCGAGCGGGCGAAGTTGTCAAAAAGGGTCATCTCTCCCACAATATCGCCCTGCAATATTGTGTATACGATTATCTCCTTGTTGGCTTCATTATCGATGATGATTTGGAGCGATCCTTTTGAGACAAAATAAAGCCCGGCGCTTTTGTCGTTGCGGTAAAAAAGATAAGACCCTTTGTCGAGGTGGACGGGAGTGATGTGCCTTCCGAAATCCTCCAGATCGTGGTCGGTCAGGCTGGAAAGCACATCGATTTTTTTCAGCAGTCCCAGTTCGACCATATCGCCAAGTTTTCGAAAAGTAAAGAGCGCAACCACCCGGTCAGGTAAATATCTGAAAACGGGTCAGTTCGATAACGCTTTGTCCACCAGCTTAACTACTTTTTCTTCTCCGACGCCTTTGGCTTCGGCCAGCTCGCTTATAACCAGATGATGGGCGTTTTCAAAGACCTGTTGCTCCACAAAAGAAAGCCCTTTGGACTCTTTTAACTTGTGCAAAGCCCTGTAGACAGTAGCCACTTCGGAGAGAGAGCCGGTTTTGATCTTGTCGATGTACGTTTTCTGCCTTTTGTTCCAGTTGGGCTCAAAACTCTCGGCGATTCCGTTTTTCAGGATTCGCATAATTTTTGGAATCTCGTTTTTAGAGATGATATCCCTTAACCCCATAGTTTCAGCCGTCTTGGTCGGGGCCATTATGGTCATGGCGCCTTTTTGAATCCTGATGATATAAAAAGCGTCGGCGGTTCCGGAGACTTTACGCTCCTCTATTTTTTCTATCACTCCCAAACCATGATTCGGATAGATGACTTTAGAGCCCACCTTGAAAGCGGAACTAGATTTTTTACGCATACACCACTGAGTTGGAAAAGAGTTAAAATATTGCTACGATCAGACATTCTAGCAAATTACCCTTGAACCGTCAAACTTGACGAATTGGGTTATGTATCAGGGCTACCGCGTGCTATACAATCGGTGAATGACTGAATATAGCGGCTCCTCACCGGAAAAACCTTTTATCCTGAGAAAGGGAAGCCCTCTTCCGTTAGGGGCGACCATCATTCCAGGAGGGGTGAATTTCTCGATTTTTTCTAAAAACGCGGTTTCGGTGACTCTTTTACTTTTCAGAGAAAATGGAGGAGATCCTTTCGCTACTCTGGAGCTGAGCCGGTCTGAGAACAAGACAGGCGACGTGTGGCATATCCAGCTCGACTCGCTCAATCACGCAAATGTTCTCTACGCATACCGCGTTGACGGCCCGTACGATCCAAAAGCCGGCCATCGATTTGATTCGGACGCTATCTTGCTCGATCCATACGCCAGATCTCTGGCCGGATCTGGCAAATGGGGGGGGAGGTACGCGAAGACCGGCCCCGAAGACATGAGCGCGCATGAGTTGAGGTGCCAGATAGGGACAGGCTCTTTCGATTGGAAGGACGACAGGCCGCCCAATATTCCGATGAAAGATTTAATCATCTACGAGACGCACACAAGAAGTTTTACACGCCATCATTCGTCGGGCGTCGAAAATCGCGGCGTTTTTAAAGGGCTTATTGAAAAGATTCCGTATCTGAAAAAACTGGGAATAAACGCCATTGAGCTTATGCCTGTCCATGAGTTTTATGAAAGCGAGATAGGGTTAAGCGATCCGGCCACCGGCAAACCTCGCTTAAACCTGTGGGGCTACTCCACCATATCGTTCTTCGCCCCCAAAGCCTCCTACGCAGTCGATTCAGAAGGAGGGCAGGTAAACGAGTTTAAAGAGCTGATACGCGCCTGCCACGAGGCTGGTATCGAAGTGATCCTCGATGTTGTGTTCAACCATACCGCAGAGGGAGATGAAAAGGGGCCGGTTTATTCGTTTAAAGGACTCGACAACAAAGTCTATTACATGCTCGATGAGAACGGAGAGTACCTGAACTTTAGCGGTTGCGGCAACACCATCAACTGCAACCATCCGGTTGTCCGCGACATGATCCGCGAATGCCTCCGCTACTGGGTCACCGAGACTCATGTCGACGGGTTCCGGTTCGACCTCGCCTCCATACTGGGCCGTGGCGTGAACGGGGAGCCGCTAAGCCCCCCCCCGCTTATAGAGGCGATCGCCCTCGACCCTGTTTTGGCCGATAGCAAACTGATAGCCGAAGCCTGGGACGCGGGGGGACTTTACCAGGTGGGCGAGTTTTGCGCGTGGGGCCGGTGGGGGGAGTGGAACGGGAAATACCGCGACAACATCCGGCGTTTTCTAAAGGGCGACGAGGGACAGGCGGCCGAACTGGCCCATCGCGTGTCCGGCAGTCCCGACCTGTATCAGAGCGGTGGCCGCTACCCTTATCATTCCATCAACTTTATAACCTGCCATGACGGGTTTACACTCGCCGACCTTTTCTCCTACAACGAAAAACATAACAGCTCAAACGGCGAGGATAACCGGGACGGAGAAGATAGCAACTTCAGCTATAACCAGGGCGTGGAGGGGCCGACAGACGATCCCGAAATCCAGAGCCTGAGGCTTCGCCAGATGAAAAACGCCATTGTGCTTCTTTTGATGTCCCAGGGCGTTCCCATGCTCTACGAGGCGGACGAGATGGCAAGATCAAAAAACGGGAACAACAACACATGGAGCCACGATGACGAGCTTAACTGGGTGGACTGGAGCCTGCTTGAAAAAAACGCCGGGTTTTACAGGTTCGTTTGCGGGATGGTGGCGTTTCGAAATGAGAGCCAGACGTTAAGACGCGCTGACTTTTATACCGGCGAGCCAATGGAGGGAACACAGATACCGGATATAGCATGGCACGGCGAAAAACCGGATGAGCCAGACTGGACACCATCGTCGCGGATAGTGGCTTTTACAATAGGCGGCCCGGTGAAAGAGGAGGGGGGCCGGGCGCCGGATATCTACGCCGCGTTTAATTCAGGGGAGGATGCTGTATCTTTCGAGCTTCCTGTAATCGAAAACCGGCGATGGCTCCAGAAAGTCTATACCGCTCTTGATTCTCCTGATGATTTCTACGAGACGGGTGAAGAAAAAGAGCTGATAGACGGCGGTTACTTCGCGCTTCCCCCCAAAAGCTCGGTGGTTCTTGTCTCAGCGGATTCACACGATCCGTCTTTGCAGTGAAGTGGGCGATCACCCATCCGCCCGGCTGTGCAGAGGGTGAAAAATGTCATCCAGTCGCGGGTGTAGCCCAGCCACTCCCCTCCTTACCGAGGAGGGGAGAATGTCATGCCGGACTTGATCCGGCATCTCAGACCCCGGATCGGTGTCCGCCCTCATTGGGCAAACACATTGGTTTGCCCCTACAAAACCCCGGCCCTCTCCCGTCGAGGGCGAGGGCGCCGCGTCTGTACAATGCGTAAAAGAAGTTAATCGACTACCTGCGTCCCAGTTCCCTATAATGGCGGAATGAACAAAAAGAAAGTTTCCTTTGAAACGCTGGGGTGCCGATACAACCGGTTCGAAAGCGCGGAGATGGCTTACGAGCTTGGCAGGGCCGGGTTTATGGCCGTTAAGTCTTCAGAGCGGGCGGACGTTGTGGTGATAAACACATGCGCCGTCACCGGCAAAAGCGCGGCCAGATGCCGGGCCGCCATACGGCGCGCCAAAAGCTCCAATCCGGACGCCCGCATAGTCGTCACCGGATGCTATTCCGAGACAAGCCCGGAGGCGGTATCGTCCGTCGAAGGGGTTGATCTTGTGGTGGGCAACGCCGAAAAGTTCGATATAGCCAAAGCGTTAAACGTAATCGATTCGGATAACAGCCGGTCGATCCTCGTCGGCGGAGCGCCTCCTGAAATTTTGCCGGTGCGCCCCGTCACTACAATGGAGGGGAGAACCAACGCTTACCTTAACGTGCAATCGGGATGCGACGAAGTCTGCTCGTTCTGTCTTGTGCGGGTGGCCAGGGGTAAAAGCAGGAGCGCCTCAGCTACGGCTGTGACCGCAAGGATAGGCGGCATGAGCCAGGCTGGTATCAAAGAGGTGGTGCTGACCGGGATAAACATAGGCCAATACAGAGCAGGGGACGGGATCACGCTTGCGGGTTTGATGAAAAAGATAATAAAACAGACCGGGATCGATAGAATCAGGCTGTCTAGCATAAACCCCAACGATGTGACCGATGAGTTGATCGAGCTTATGGCCGGAGAGCCGCGTGTCTGCCGGCATCTGCATATCCCCTTGCAAAGCGGCTCGGACAAGATATTAAAAAGCATGCGCCGCCCCTATTCGGCGGGTGAGTATCTTAAACTTCTTGAAAAACTTGTTAAGCGGATACCAGATATCGGACTGGGCGCAGACGTGATGGCCGGGTTTCCGGGCGAGGGAGAGCGAGAGTTTGGTCAGACCCGCAGGCTTATCGAACGGTCGCCATTGATGATGCTCCATGTGTTCGCTTTTTCTCCACGCGAAGGATCATCAGCGTCTTTACTGCCGGACGCGCCCGCAAAACCGGTCGCTAAAATGCGGTCGGCCATTCTTAAAAAACTCTCCACCGACAAAGGCGAAAATTTTCGTGGTTTGTTTATTGACCGGACAGTAGAAGTGTTAATAGAAAACAGAAGGGATAAGTCTGGTCTGCTCAAAGGCTTTTCGGGTAACTACATGGCCGTATATCTGGACGGGCCGGAGAGCCTGATGAACTCCATTGTCCCGGTTCGCGTCACCGGCGCTCAAACGGGCCGCCTGACAGGCGAAGCGCTGATAACCTGATGTCTATCGTCACGCTGACAACCGATTTCGGCTACTCCGACTCATACGCCGGGGTGATGAAAGGGGTGATGCTGAAAATAAACCGGGAGCTTGAGTTTGTCGATATCACCCACGCAATATCCCCGCACGACATACAGCAGGCGGCTTACGTTTTATATTCCGCTTTCAGTTATTTCCCGGAGGGCGCGATCCACCTTTGCGTGGTCGATCCGGGCGTCGGCTCCAACCGAAGGCCGATAGCGTTCGAAGCGGGCGGCTATTATTTTGCAGGGCCGGACAACGGTGTTTTTACAAAAGTAATAGAAAAGCTGGGGCCGTCTTTTATCTATGAGATAACCAACCCCGACTTTATTAACAGGAGCGTTTCTAATACTTTTCACGGGCGCGACATCTTCGCCCCTACAGCGGCGTGGATCGCCAGAGGAGGATTTGCGATGAACGCTTTGGGCCCTCAAATTGTTGATCCAACGCTGATCGATCTTCCGAAACAGACCCAGTCCGCCCCCAATCTTATAGAAGGGCGCATAATATATATCGATCATTTCGGAAACGCGGTGACCAACATCACATCAGGCCTTATCGAAAAACTTCAAAAAGAGCTTGGCGCCGAAGGGGTGGAGATAGAGTTTCCGTCGGGAGTTATAAAAGGGATTTTGAAAAACTATTCCGAGTCGCCCGGCGGCGCCGCCATATGCGCGACCATAGGGAGCCAGGACACTCTGGAGTTTTTCGTCCGCTCCGGCTCCGCGTCAGCCACATACGGACTTTCAGTCAATGATGATGTGGATGTCCGGTTTTACTAATTATGCGCCGAAAAAGACCTTCCCTGGCTTTTTCAGCTGGAAAAGCGAAAAACGCGGTTTCCGCTTTTCCTCATTTTTCAAGCGCTTTTCGTTCCTGAAAAATGGCGGTACTTCCATGTACCGCTATATCAAGCTTATCGTGGCGGCATCGCTGTTGGTTTTTACCAGTTGCGCCCTTTTTCCCACGCTCTCTCCGAAAGAGCGGCCTTCCATGAAACTGGTGAACCGCTTTAATAAAGTCTCTCTTGCAGACGATATGTCGATCAAATCGCTCCTGCTTTCAGCGGAGGAGTCTATCGAATATTTGAAGAAAATAAATCCGGCGAAGGTCATGCGGTTCGGCGTGCGCGAAGTTGTCCCGGCGGAGTTGATAGAGTCGCATCGCAGGCTTGTCGCCATTTTCGAGGAGGAAATGGAGCCTGCGGCGAGGGCGAGACGGATAAGGGCGCAGTTCGATATTTTCAGGGGAACCGGGACGACCAACGGCGGTAACGTGCTCATCACCGGTTATTTCCAGCCGCTTTTAAAGGCGCGCAGACAACGCGACGAGGTTTACAAGTGGCCGATATACAGACGGCCCGACGATCTGGTGAGAGTGAGCCTGGGGCTTTTCTCCAGCGAGCTCAAAGGCAAAACCATAACCGGCCGGGTGACAGACGGCAGGCTGGTTCCCTATTACGACCGGCGGGCCATCGACCGGGGAGGCGCTCTGTCGGGAAGAGGGTTGGAGACAGCGTGGGTGAAAGACCCTGTTGACCTTTTCTTTTTGAGCGTGCAAGGCTCCGGCGTTGTCGAATACCGGGACGGGACGAGAGAGTTTGTCAACTACCACGCCGTAAATGGGCGGGACTACCGCTCCATCGGAAAACTGTTAATAAACGAAAAAGCGGTGTCAAAAGATGATATGTCGCTAAAAGCGATCCGGAAGTGGCTCGCAGACAATCCAGATCAGCTAGAACGTGTTCTGGATCATAATCCAAGCTATGTTTTTTTCAGAGCCATGGACGACGGGCCGTTCGGCTCCACCGGGGCGAAGCTGACGCCCGGCAGGTCTGCGGCGTTTGACCCGTCCAGATTTCCGAAAGGAGCGCTTGCCCATTTCACTTCTGAATTTCCCGGCGTGGGAGAAGTGGGCCGGTTCGTTTTTAACCAGGATCAGGGAGGCGCCATTAAAGGAGCCGGGCGGATGGACCTTTTTTTCGGACTTGGGGCGGAGGCGGAAGAATCAGCAGGATCGCTCAAACATCCGGGGGAGCTTTTATTTTTGGTATTGAAAAGAGAAGTGTACAAAAAAATCGTCGAGGCGCGATAACGCGCCACTCCCGTAGCGGCGCGCAAATGGCGCCCCGGACATCGATCCGGGGGTTTCCGGGATGCCGGATCAAGCCCGGCATGACATCTGTTTGAACACCACCCCTTGATCCCCTCCTCGGTAAGGAGGGGAGTGTCTGGGCCGCGCAAATGGCGCCCCGGTATATCAGCGTGACTGCCCTGAGGTGAAGAACACCTCAGGGAGCGGTAAAATGTCATTGCGAGCGACTGAAAGGAGCGCGGCAATCTACCCCTCTCTTTCGCCACACAAATGGCGCCCGCAGGTGTATGACCAGAGCAAAACAGGCTTAAGCGTGGTATAATCATCGGCAATGATCCCCGATTTTATTGCTACCAAAAAATATTGCGCGTTATGCCTGCTGATTGCGTTCACCGCAGGCGCGTGCAGTTATGCGCTGGTAGGGCGGGGTAGCTCTCTTCCCGCAGATGTCCGTAGCGTCAATATTCCAATATTCAAGAATTTCACCGGTGAGCCGGATATCGAGACGATCATAACGAGGGTTATAAGAGAGGAGTTTATAAAAGATGGCCGCCTGAAAATAGACGATTCCTCCTCCGCCGACTCCATTTTAACCGGTGAAATAAGATCATACACTTTAAAGCCACTGGCCTACGACCAGGACAACAACGTAACTGAATATCTGGTGACCCTTTCCATTTTTCTGGTGCATAAAAACAACCATACAGGCAAAATACTGCAACGGCGCAAAGTGGATACCACCTGGCAATATCCGGTCGATCCGTCGATATCACTGGCTGAAAGCCTGCGG
>DRJW01000137.1 GCA_011052055.1 Nitrospirota bacterium | reverse complement strand
TCCTCAGAGTAGTTACTACTACGCTTGCGGCTATTTTGTCTCGCCGCCTCGCCTGACGGCTTTTCGCTCGATTTCGCTACGAAAGCAATTTTTAGAGGTCCCCTTAACATTATACGCAACTTTAATACAGGAAAGCTTGAATATGGCCACAGTAATCCCATTTATGATAAAAACCGGATTGGGCCGTTTCCAGTTTTATTATCAAAGCCGCCAATGCGCTCAAATCGATCACGGGCATAAAGCGATTGGGCGTCATTGATGGAATTAATGCGTATAACACAAGAGTATCTCCTCGAAAGATACTCAGCGATAGCATGAAAAAGATAATTCGCGATGAGTATAAAGATGATATCTATAAATCATCTCAAATCACTGGCAAAGATTTAAGCCACCGGCTTTCTTAAATATAAAGCATGGCATGAGTGTGAATAAGCCAGAAACCCTTTTAGTAGTGTTGGGATGCCCGATCTCAAGCCGTTTATTTTTTGAAAGCGGAATATTAAAAGGGCTCGAAGACCGTTATCCCAACCGGTTAATTACCATAGCGACAAGCGGTATAATCGATCCCGCTTCATACAATGACCGCTTTTCTAAAACCCGGATAATGCGCTATGCCGATGTTTTTAATAATAAATATCTTTCTTTCAAAAATTCGATCTTATTTCATCTTGAGCAGTTTCTCGATAATAAATTTGGATTTTATCCGCTTTCAATTCGGTTTAACCTGAGACATGGTTTTAATGTAGACCGAATAAAGAAAGGACAAACTAATTATTACTGGAATTACAGCAAGATTGGCCCTTTGCCTGATTGGGATATCGCTTATAACGCCATGAGACGATGGTACTTTTCTAAATACCGTTTTATAAATCCTGCGATAACCCGTTTTTTAAAAGATGAAATGGTGGGTGGCGTAGTTTACAGCAATCCACAGATGCCTGTATCGCATGCTATTACAAAGGCGGCGGAAAAACTTTCAATACCCGTTATCGGGCATATCGCAAGCTGGGACCATCCTGTTGGAAAGGGAATTATTTACAGAGGATATTCCAAATATATTGTTCAAAACAAGAACATGTTGGCGGCTTTGAAGAATTATCATGGAGTTAATCCTGAAAAAGTTACGGTCACCGGTTGGCCGCAGATGGATATGTACGCAGTCGGCGACACATCAATCGCATACAAGGAAATGTTGAATAAATTCAATCTAAATGCAAACAACCCTTCGGCGCTTCTTGCCGGCAATACAGAAGCGAATGCTTTATCTGAACCGGTAATATTTGAAAGTATATGTAAATGGAGGGATGACAGCGAGTATCGCAATAAATTGAATATAATAATACGTCCGCATCCTAAAGATCTAAGGTGGAAAGAGCGTTATCAAGGATTGATTGGAATACCCGGTGTGTACGTTCAGGGGGACAACTATACGGAAACCGACAATCTTGTGCTTCTATTGAAAAATGTCGATTGCGTTGTCTGTACCGCCGGAACAGTTCTGATTGAAAGTGTCGCTAACAATCGTCCGGTAGTAGGCGTCATGTACGATCAATCCAATTCCAGAAACGGCAATACAGCCATGTCCAATTACACTATGAGGCATTATAAAGAGATCATGGAGTCGGGGTGCTTTTATTTCGCGGATAACTTTACCAAACTGACAGACGGTATCGAGCGGAGCATTAAAAATCCACACGAACTCGAAAAAAGCAGAAATGAAATAACGGAGTTGATAGTTGAGAGGATCGATGGAAAGGCCGTTGAGAGAATAGTCGATACCATCACGTCTAATGTAAATACTGCTCCTGTATAATAATAACGCCAACTAGCAAAACCAGCCTATGAGCATTACAACTGATTTGATCACCGGAATACCCCAATGGTTGCTTTCATTTGACGATCATGCGCGAAAAGAGCGTATCTGGAGCCTGGGACTTCTTTCTGGGTGGAGACGATTCAAAGAGAGCAATTACGGAGCGGCTAACTTTGAGAGAGCGTTGGTCCTGGATAGACTTGTGGAGACGTTAAAACCTGTAAATATTCTTGAAATCGGAACGGGAAGGGGACTCGGAGCTCTTACGGTCGCTACTGCGTCAAGAGAATATGGGCTTGATGTGAAAATCACAACTATCGACGCTCTTGCGCCAGATGTCAAACAAAAGTGGCCAATTCAGATAGATGGCGAGAACAAAGTAATAAATTCCAGCCTTAACGAAGTATGGTCTCAATACGTTGATAAAACGCTGACGAACAATATAACAAAAATAACCGCTTTATCCACGAAAGCTTTGCCGGAGCTTTCTGCTTTGAATAAAAAGTATGACCTTATCTTTATAGATGGAGGCCATGACTTGCATTCTGTTATCAATGACCTGTCTTACTCTATAAGCATGTTGAATAGTAACGGCGTAATATTAATGGACGATTTCGCGCCGCTCGATGAATATGGATTCGGCACATGCATGGCGACTTATGTGGCTGGAAACTGGATTGAAAATATAAAAGTGTTTCCCTCGGAAGGACTTGTGTATGGCGCCGCCGAGCATTCAGAATATCCAAGAGGCATGGTGTTGCTCTGGGGGCAAAAAAGAAAAAAACCATATAAAATCTACCACGCAAAGCTCTTTTTCTGGAAGATGCTTGAGCGTCTGATATGGCTGGCGATGAAGCGCGGAATTTTCCCATTGCGTTGATATTTCCTATTCATACATGCTTTTTAATATTATCAGAAACATAGGCCGCAGAGCGCTTCCTATCAGGATTAAAAAAGTATTTGAGCCAATTGTAACCACATACGACAGACGTGTGTTTCAAAACAAATTGCGGACGTCGCCTTTCGCTCTTACGCAAGGTAAAGCCAAACTTAACTATGGAAATGTTATTCCAAAAGGCCCAGGCGTTATTGTCTCCGGCGGGAGAGTCAAACTCCTTTCGTTAAATGAAGTATACCCGGAGAGCGGCCAGCGTTTTAATATCTTATATCTTGTGAGTAGCGCGTTGCCCCCCTTTGCCGTGGAGCTAGCCGATTGGGCGATTAGCAAAGGCGTGAAGATTGTCATGAATCAAAATGGTGTCGCTTACCCTGCCTGGGCGGATTCTTTTTCCCAGGACAAATATAACACTCCTATGAAAGCTATTATTCAAAAATCAAATTATGTCTTTT
>DRJW01000136.1 GCA_011052055.1 Nitrospirota bacterium | reverse complement strand
GCGTGAGATTATGGAGAAGAGAAAAAACTGACGGCTCTTGCCTTCGCCATCGATTATAAAACAACGCGCGCGTGACCCATGGACGTTACGCTCCTTCGTCCCACCCTGCACCTGATCGCTTTGACCAATACGCCGGCCTCTTTCGAGCGCTTTAAAGCCTCGGTGAATTCGCTGTCCGTTTTTACATTCGGTCTGAAACTTTTCGCGTCTGAGCGCAAGATCACAAAAAGGATCGCGCGCTTGTACCCATCGCTTGTAAGTTTAATAAGGGCGTTTAGGTGCGCTACGCCCCGCTTTGTGGGAGCGTCGGGGAAGAGGGCGATCTTGTTTTCTACCAGCGTTACCGATTTTACTTCGACCAGCGTCTTTTTTCCGTTACCGTCAGTAAGTAAAAGATCGAACCGATGGCGTCCAATCGTATGCTCCCGTTTAACGTCGGCGCAGTTACCGAACAGTCTGCCCGATCCGCAAAGCTCGGCGGCAAGAGCGTTGGGAGTGGTCGAGTCGACGCAGACCCACCGCCTGTTATACCAGACGGAGCGAAGAGTGCAGGCTGTTTTTCTATCTGGATTATCAGACTTTGAGACAATCGCCTTCCTGCCGGGCGTCATAAGCTCTGTCAGCCTGCCGGAGTTGGGAATGTGCGCTAAAACGTTAGCGCCGTTTATCGACACTTCGCAGAGGAACCGGTTAATCTTCTTAACCACAAATGCGTCTACAGGCTTGTCGCAGTAAATCACCTACGTCGTGTAGTCGGTGTTGATGCGGATATAATCATACGACATATCGCATGTCCAGACTTGGGAGGCCGATTTACCCGCGCCAAGATCGAGCGAGATCGTTATATTCTTCTTCATCATTTTCGGTTTTACACGTTTTTCAAAACCATCGACAAGTTTTCCACGTCTGTATGCGGTAGCGCCGCTGATTTTTACGGTGACCTTATAAGGGTCGATCAGCGGCCCCGCGTAACCTGCGGCGCATAATATCCGGCCCCAGTTTGCGTCTTGCCCGAACATCGCCGTCTTGACAAGGTTTGATACAGCTATCGATTTCGCTATTATTCTGGCGTCCGCCTCCGAACGGGCTCCGGTCACGTTGACAGTCACAAACTTTGTCGCTCCTTCGCCGTCTCTCACTATTTTTTTCGCGAGGTCAACGCAGACCCCGGTGACTTTATCTAATAGCTGTGCGTACCCTTTTCCGCGCGGGGCGTTAATAGCGGTCGCTCCGGAGGCTCCGTTCGCCAGCGCGATGAACATGTCGCTTGTGGAAGTGTCTCCATCCACCGTTATCTTGTTGAACGAATCGGCGCTCGCCCGTTTTACAATGTCTTTTAAAACAGCGCGGGAAACCGCCGCGTCGGTGGTGATAAAGGCCAGCATGGTGGCCATGTTCGGATGTATCATGCCGGAGCCTTTGCCGCATCCGCCAACCGTCACTTTTTTCTTACCTACGTTAAAGCTTGCATGGCTCTCTTTTTTAACCAGGTCTGTCGTCATGATCGCCTCCGCCGCATCGCCGCCGCCGGTCACGCTGATTTCGCGATAAAGTTTCGCGATCCCCCGCTCAATTTTTGCGATGGGCAAAGGCTTGCCGATGGCGCCTGTGGAGGCGACAAATATAGAGCGGGACGGACAATCAAGATTGTTCGCGACGGCTTTCGCCATCCGCGCGGCCCCCTCTTCGGCCTTTTTGGTAAGGGTGTTGGCTGTGTTCGCGTTACCAGAGTTTACGACGATGCCGCGCGCGAATCGGTGGCGCATATGATCTTTGGAGACAATTACGGGCGCGCCTTTTACATGGTTTGTGGTGAACACGCCCCACGCCTTTGCGGGCCTGTCTGATACGATAAGAGCAAGGTCTTTTATTTTCCCATCCTTTACTCCGCACGCAAGCCCGCCCGCAAGGAAACCTGAGGGTTTGGTCACTCCGCTTCTTCGTTTCATCCCGCACCTCCAAGACCTGCGCCTTCTTTAAGACCGTATCTTATATTAAAACATTGGACAGCCTGGCCCGACGCGCCTTTAATCAAGTTGTCGAGCGTTGAGGTGATTAACAATGTGGAAGTCCGCTCGTCTACCTGCGCGCCGATAAAAACGTTGTTGTTGCCGTGAACCCATTTCATTTGCGGATACCCGTCTGTGACCGACACGAAAGAGCTATCGCTATAAAAATCACTGAACTTATCCAGTGCGGCGCCGCGAGCAACTGGTTTTATCAGTTTTGCGGTAACGGTCGTGTATATTCCCCGGAAAAGGGGGAGAATATGGGGAATGAAAGTCACGGTAACGCTACCGCCTGTGATGCTTGAAAGGGCCTGCTCAATTTCCGGAGTGTGGCGGTGGTTAGGCGCCGCGTAGGCGAAGAAGTTTTTTTCCTTTTCAGCCAGCGCCACATCGCCATCAGCGTTCTTGCCCGCGCCGGAGATTCCGGAAACGGAGTTTACAATTATCGATCCAGTGTCGATCCATCCTTCGCCAATCACGGGCGCCAGCGCCAGGATCGCAGAGGTGGGGTAGCATCCTGGAACGGCGACAAGATCAGCGGTGGCTATTTTATCTCTGTTAATTTCCGGCAGACCGTAAACGGCGTTTTCCAAATATTCCGGGGCGGTATGCTCAACCTTGTACCACTTCTCATAGATGACCCGGTCTTTGAGACGAAAATCGGCTGACAGATCAAAAACCTTTATTCCGGCTTTTATCAATCCGGGGGTGATCGCCATCGATTTCGTGTGGGGCAAACATAAAAAGGCTGAATCAAAACGGTCAACGGAGGTTACAGCGTCGTGCCCCTCGATTTCAAGTAAAGCCGATTCGGCGAATTCCGGGAACGCCTGCGCCAGAGTTTTTCCTTTTAAAGCGTCAGACGTGGCGACGGTGATATCGACATCCGGGTGGCTTAAAAGAATTTTAATAAGCTCCTGGCCTGTGTATCCCGAAGCTCCTATAACTGCAACTTTAATCATGTTCGTGTAACATTCAGGTAAAAAAGTTAAAACTGCGTCCACCTGCCTTAGCTAAGCCGGACGACTTTATAAACCGTATGATACACCACGCGGCCTGGATTTACGTATACACGAAAACGCAAACGGTTCGCTGATGTTTGTGAAACTAAAATGAAAAACTTAACGCTGACTAAGCTTAAAGCCTGGAGAACTGGAAGCTTGCTTGCCAGGCCCAACGCCCTGGAAAACTGAAAACCGATCAGGCTTAACGCTGGGGAAACTTAACGCGCAACGTTTAACGTTTGGAGAACTGGAACCGTTTCCTGGCGCCTGGCTGGCCCGGTTTTTTCCTCTCCTTGACCCTGGAGTCGCGGGTGATGAGCCCTGCTTTTTTGATTGCGGCGCGAAGGGTGGAGTCGTATACGAGCAGAGCTTTGGCGATGCCGTGCTTTAGCGCGCCCGCCTGTCCGCTCATGCCCCCGCCTTTGATGGTGCAGACCACATCCATCTTGTCCGACATGTTCGCTATTTGTAGCGGCTGGCGGATCAAATTGTCAAAAATGTCGCGTTTGAAATATTCTTTCGCGTCCCGCTTGTTCACGGTGATTTTCCCTTCGCCCGGCATAATCCAGACTCTGGCGGTTGAAGATTTACGCCGCCCTGTGGCGTACGTTTTGTTTGCGTCTTGTCTTGCCATGATTATTTAAAACTCCAGAGTGACCGGTTGTTGCGCCGCATGGGGATGATCCGATCCAGGATAAATTTTCAGTTTTTTTATCGAGGCCTGGCTCAATTTGTTTTTAGGGAGCATTCTTATCACGGCCTTTTTAATTACCTCTTCCGGTTTTTTCTCAAGCATCTCCCGCAGAGTAGCCGACTTGAGGCTCCCGATATAGCCAGTGTGTTTGTAATAGATTTTCTGGTCGAGCTTGTTACCTGTCAGTTTCACTTTCGACGCGTTTATCACCACTACAAAAGAGCCTGTGTCCACATGTGGTGTATAGGTAGGCTTGTCTTTCCCCCGCAGGATATTTGCGATCCGGACAGCCATTCTGCCCAGAATCATTTTCTCGGCGTCCACGATATACCACTTGCGATCCTGGATCGGGAAATCGGCTGGTTTGGCCGAATATGTTCTCATTACCGGTTTCATAAGTTACTAACTCTAAATTACATATTTTGCGAATTGATTATTTTGTATTTTTACGCCTCAATTGTCAATATTTATAAATCGAATATGGCAAAAAACAGGTGAAAAAAGAAATGAAAAAGAGAAATCAGGACAAAAAGCTGTTTACAGCCGGTTTGCGGCGAATCTCATCAGGGTATTACAGGCGAGCCGGAGTCGTCAGCTGGATTATTTTGAAACCCAGACAAGCTTTGCCAGAACCCAGCCCTCGTCGCCATCCGGGGCTTTTACCTTAAGCCAGCCATTTTTTTCATCGGTCACCTTGAACAGGTATCCTTTTTCGACAAAAAATACGATGCGTGTATTCGTGCCAGGCCCTTTTCGGATGTTTGCTTTTTTGTTGGTTACTATGGCGGCGGCGCCCTTTCCTATCACCTGATCGCTTACCCAGGCCACATCCCCATCGTGATCGCGCGCGGCGTACCATCCCTTGTACTTGGCCAGATATTCAAGAGGCGTGTAACGGGGAGACTCCCAGAGGATCTGATAATTCGTTCCGGGACCGGATCGAAACCTTGCGTTATCTTTTTCTACATAAATGCTTTCCGCAAATAGAGGCGCGGCTGAAAACAATAGTATGACCAGAGCCGATATCAGGCGCGATAGTGTTGTGGACATTTTTTCTAATTCCCCCTGGGAGGATTCCTTCTGCGCCCTTTTCTCACTCTTCTGGGCCGTTTCCCCTCCGGCTTTTGCTCTCCCACTGATCGCGGCTTGTTATTTCGATTTTGTGGAGAAGACGACTCCGCCCCGGATATTCTCGATCCTGTACGAACCAGCCTTCCCCTGGATCTGCCTGGCGTCTCAACCTTTCTGGAAATGGCGGTCGTATCTTTGGGGCCGGACTTCGGTTCTTTTTGCTCGCGGGTTTGAGACGGATGCGCGGGTTTGTCTGCGATCTTTCTGGGGCCGGGTGTCTTCATCTGGTTTAATTCCAGCACATTATATTCTTTTTTCACACCATCATCGAAAACTATGCCGACCTTTTCGTCCAGAATACTCATCTGACATACCTTTCCGCATTTTCCATCTGGCGTTTCCACCATTTTCCCCATTTTCGGGAAATGTTTTTTAAGTTTTTTATAAGTCGCGTGTTCATACGCAAGACAGCACATCAGCCTGCCGCAGACCCCGGATATTTTTTCCGGACTCAAAGACAACATCTGGTCTTTTGCCATACGTATAGAAACAGGGGTGAAATCGCTTAAAAATTTGGAGCAACATAACTCCTCTCCGCAAGGCCCGCAACCGCCCAGCATCCGCGCCTCGTCCCGAACGCCTATCTGGCGCATTTCCACCTTTACGCGGGTGAAATTAGACAGATCCTTAACCAGTTCCCTGAAATCGACCCTGCTTTCGGCGGTGAAATAGAAAAGCGCCTTTCGCCCGCTGAAAGTGTACGAAACCCTTGAAAGGCTCATCTTCAAATCGAGCTCGTATATGCGCTCGCGGCAGAAGGTCAGAGCCGCCTTCTCTTTTTTGGCGTTGGCCTTTGTCTTGCTAATATCGTTTTGTGTGGCGGCCCTGATAATTTTGCCTAACGGTTTTTTCTTCTCGCACACCAGTCTGTAAGGCCGACGGGCGAGGGAGACGGCGCCGAACTCTGGCTGGTTGTCATCTCCCACCACACACAGGTCGCCCACTTTAAGGTCGTTGTTGTTCCAGTAGTAGTCGCCGATTTTGCCGCCGGAGTTTATGGTGACGCTTATTATGAAATCGCGTCCAGAGTTGTCACTCCCGGCTGAAGACGCAGAGCGACCGGAGTCTTCAGGGATGTTTTGCATATCGTTCATTTTGACGTTAAAACCTTTAGCTATTTTTCCCGCATTTCCATAAGAAGCAGGCTCATCACAAGTAGCGGATTAATGTTCCATTTTCTGGCTGATATCATTTCATCGGCCAGGTCGTAACTTTTAAAAAGCTCGCGGACAGAATAGTTCCTTGCCGCCTTTTCTATATCGACTGCTATGTCCTTATTTATCAAGTTATCATACTTTCCAGCAAGTTTCACGACCAGCATGTCCCGGATAAGCTCCTGAAGCGCCGGGAGGAGACGGTCGGCCCTTTTGCGGTTGGCCTTTTTATCAAGCGTATGGGCGATGTTATACAACGCGCCCACAGACGCCGAGAGCGAGCTTTCCAGCATGCCGATCGCTTCGGCCCTCACCTTTTCATCATCCTTAAACATATCGGCCATTCCGGGCGACCCCTTCGACAAAGCAGACGCCAAACGAGCCTGATTTTCGTCCATGCCTCTTTGTTCCATAAGAAACCTTGTCATCTCCCCGAACGGCACAGGGCGGAACCTTATAATCTGGCAACGGGAGATGATGGTCGGCAGTTGCGTGTTCAGGTTGGCCGCTATCAATATCAATATCGTGTCGCCGGGCGGCTCCTCCAGCGTTTTTAAAAAAGCGTTGGCCGCTTGCGTGTTCATCTGGTCTACACCGTCGAGGATGACTATTTTTCTTTCAGCCTCGTATGGTTTATAAGCCAGGCTTGCGATCAGTTCGCGGATATCCTCTATGTTTATCTCCTCTTTTGTCTTGTTTTTGTGGATTGTGGGTTTGATAAATTTAAAGTCGGGGAAACTGCCCCCCTTCATTTTTACGCAGGGTACGCATATCCCGCAGGCGTCGTTCGCCTCGCAGGCGTCGTTATTGATAGAGGATTGGCAAAAAAGAGCGTTCGCAAAAGCCAGCGCCGCAGTTCGCTTGCCGACCCCTTCCGGCCCGACGAAAAGGTAAGAGTTGACCGGCTTGCCGGGAGGCAGGGCCGATTTCAAGACCGTAAGAGCCGCCGCCTGCCCGATAATTTCAGAAAGTTTAGTCATATGAGTTATAAATAATTCAGTGGATTTGTTATTGCTGAATTATAATATCACGAACGTATGGCGGTCTTTTCCGTCATAAATCGTAAATTT
>DRJW01000135.1 GCA_011052055.1 Nitrospirota bacterium | reverse complement strand
GAAAAGAAAACGCAGATTCTTGTAAAGCCGGTAAATGGAAACGGATCGAAGAGAAAATTTCTCACGGTAGGCTCGCCAGACAACGGCAACGGCAACGGTAACGGCAATGGCAGGGGCGGCGCGAAACGCAAGCTGTACATGCCCTATATGTGCGATCACGCCTACGTGGTTTCGGCGGCGCTTCGCGGAGTGGGGATCGACGCGGAGACTCTCCCTGTCTCTGACCAGGAGTCTATCGAAATTGGCCTTCGCTACTCTTCCGGAAAGGAGTGTATTCCTTTTAGCATGACAACCGGCGACATAGTGAAAAAAGTAAAAGAGGAAGATTTCGATCCGGATCGATCGGCCTTTTTTATGCCGACAGCCGGAGGCCCGTGCCGGTTCGGTCTTTACCAGCGGGTACACAGGATAATACTGGACGAGCTCGGATTTTCGCAGGTGCGGCTGTTATCTCCGGATGGCGACATGGGTTACAGCGACATGCCGGAGCTGGGGCCCGATTTCCAGCGTCTGACTTGGCGCGGAGTTGTGACAGTCGACATTCTTACCAAACTTTTGCATGAGACCCGCCCATACGAAGTAAACAAGGGCGAAACCGACAGGGTGTACAAAAAATGCCTGGACGATGTTGTGAAAATTGTGGAGGAGGAAGGCTCGCGGCTGTTCGACTATGTGTGGACAATGCGGGACCGTTTCAGGTCAATTGCGGTAGACCGCGCCGAACGCCCTGTAATCGGAGTCGTGGGGGAGATTTACATGCGCTCCCATGCTTTTGGAAACCAGAACATAATCAGGCGTATAGAACAGCTTAACGGCGAGGTGTGGCTGTCGCCGATAGGGGAGTGGTTTTTATATTGCACCGACCGGTACATTTACAACTCCAAAGCCGACAAAAAATATCTTGACCTGTTCAAAGGTTATATGCAGGATAGAGCTCAAAAGAAAGACGAGCGCAGGCTTTATGAGCCGTTTAAGGACACGCTGGTTAACTGCGAAGATACAGCGACAGTGGAAATACTGAAAAAGGCCAGTCCCTACATAAACGAGACATTCGAGGGGGAGGCGATTTTAAGCGTTGGTAAAGCGGTGGAATTCGCCGAGAGAGGGCTTGCCGGAATAGTAAACCTGATGCCCTTTACCTGCATGCCCGGAACCATTGTTTCGGCCCTGTCGAAGAAGGTAAGGGAGGATCACGGCGCGATACCCTGGCTCAACCTCGACTATGATGGCGTGGAGGAGACGAACTCCCAGACGCGCCTTGAAGCGTTCATGTATCAGGCGGAGAAACGCCGTGGGAAAGTGTTTTGTTTATAAGTTTATGATTTGTATATGGAGAGAGTTAAATGGCTTTATTAATTAATGATGAATGTGTCAATTGCGGAGTGTGCGAACCTGAATGTCCTAACGAGGCTATCTCCGAGGGAGAGGATATCTATGTGATCGATCCGGCAAAATGCACAGAGTGCGTCGGTCATTACGACGAGCCGCAGTGTGTTGATGTATGCCCGGTTGACTGTATTCCTGTCGATCCTGACCATACTGAGACGAAAGAAGAGCTTCAGGCCAAATACGACCGTCTCAAGGGTTAGAAGAGCCTGGCCCGGGCTTTTGATCGGGCGGGTTCTTTTTCTAAAAGGAAAAAAGGGCTGTAAAAGCGCGCCAAGTCTCTTAGAATTTAAAAAAGCCTTAAGAAACAGGTTATTTTTCCGATAGTCCAGTATAGTCTGGCTGATAATTAGCCAGGCAGGGACAAGGAGCGTCAAATGGAGTTTATTCCGGTCGAAGACGCGCTTAGCGCGATAGTCACACTGTTTTTCGCCTATGTGGCGCTGGTAGGTGGCGTCAGCGTTATGAAATTAATAGCGCTGGATCAGGAAATCCGGTCTAACACAAAACGGCAGACACAGTTTATAAACGAGCTGGGCGATCTTCTTGTGTCCAGATTTGGGGAGAAAATGCTCCGACGCGAAAAACGTATTGGCGAGAAGCTCTCCGCGCTTCAAAGAGAGCCTGAAAAAACCTGATTTGCCCGGTTCCCTTAAATCATTATCTTTGGCGCTTATATTCACCGCAATCGCTGTTATGGCCAGCGCCGCCACAGTCACTTTTCCCGGCGCCGGTCTGAAGACAATCAAGGTTGAAATCGCCAGATCCACCAGTGAGCAGGCCAGGGGCCTTATGTTCCGCGAATCGCTGGAGCCGGATAGCGGGATGTGGTTTGTTTTTACCGATGACAGGCCGCGCGTGTTCTGGATGAAAAACGTCCGGTTTCCCATCGATATTATTTTTATCGACAAGGATATGTATATCCGCAAGATAATAGGCTCCGCTCTCCCGTGTTTATCTGAGCCTTGCGCAAGGTACTCGTCCGGGTATAAAGTAAGATACGTTTTAGAGGCTCCTGCGGGATATTGCCAGCGCAACGCAGTTAAAGAAAAACAACGAGTGATTTTCAGACCATGAACAGGTTCAGATCGGTTTTTACAGCGATAGCCGTGGCTGGCGCCCTGGCCGCCTGCGCCTCCAATTCGCTTCAGATAGACGAGCCGTACGCCATAACGAAAGAAAAGATCGCGTTGCTACAAGCGGGTAAGACGACGAAAGAGGATGTGACCAGGATGTTTGGCGAGCCTGAGATTGTCACTCCGGTCAAAGGGGGCAAGGTTTATTTTTACAAGAGTTTAAGCCTCAACGCACTCTGGGTGACTTTCAAGCCGGATGGAACGGTCAAGAAGCTGAAATGGTCGGATTGAAAATTATTTTCGCAAAAGCTTGATCCCGCGCCAGGGCGATTTTATGTCCCACCTATGGAAACCGGACGTGTGTTTGCTGTTAATACTCGAATAATTATGCAGTTCAATTGATCCAGGCTGAAAATCTTACAAAACGGTACGGTAATGTCACCGCGATCGACGGTCTGACTTTCAGCGTCGACAAGGGTGATATCTGCGGATTCCTGGGGCCTAACGGCGCCGGTAAAACCTCCACCATGCGGATTCTGACCGGTTTTATGCCCCCATCTGAGGGCCGGGCCACAATCGCCGGATTTGACGTGTTCACCGATCCTATTGAAGTTAAGAAACGTGTGGGATACCTTCCAGAGACGACTCCTTTATATTCAGAAATGCGCGTGGCCGAGTATCTCGACTTCGTCGCTTCGATCAAAGGGCTCCGGGGCGAGGTCAAAGTAAAAAAGGTGGCCGATATAATGGAGATAACACGTCTTTTAGAGCGGCAGAGGTCTTTGATCGGCACGTTGTCGAAAGGATACCGGCAGAGGGTGGGCCTTGCCCAGGCTTTGCTTGGCGACCCGGAGACGCTGATATTAGACGAGCCGACCATCGGCCTCGACCCGAAACAGATAATAGACATCCGGGATTTAATTAAGGATTTAAGCGGCAAACAGACCGTGATTCTCTCAAGCCATATATTGCCTGAAGTACAGATGATCTGCTCAAGGGCCATTATTATTAACGAAGGAAAGCTCGTGGCCGCAGGGTCTATGGACGATCTTTCCGGCTCCAGAGGAAAGGGTTTTATCGCGACTATCGCCGGGCCGCCGGGGGATGTGGGGTCGGCGGTGGAGAAGCTCGCTGGCGTTTTAAATGTGTCTGTTTGTCAGGAGGCGCGGGCGGGCGGGCCGATCAGGCTGGAGATAGATATCGAAGAGGGAGCCAATCCGAGAAAAGAGCTTATGCGCCTGCTTGTGGATAAAGACTGGGAGCTTGTGGAGCTTACCGGTATACGCCATCAGCTCGAAGACGCCTACATGAAACTGATTACAGAGCAAAAGCGCGGGGAAACAGACGGAGACGAAAAAAAATGAGCAACCTTCCTGTTTTGATGAAAAGGGAGCTGAGGGCCTATTTCCACTCTCCGATAGCCTATGTTGTCATCGTGATATTCACGGTTATTTCCGGATTTTTCTTTTACTCCGGCATGAGCCTTTACGGGATCGTAAGCTTTGAGATGAGCAGGACAGCCCAGGCTATGGGCTCACAAGAGCTTACGCTGGCCGATTTCGTCATGCGCCCGCTTTTTGGCAATCTATCGATTGTCATGCTTATGATGATGCCGCTATTGACCATGCGGCTTTTTTCCGAAGAGATGATGACAGGCTCGATCGAGCTTCTTTATACGTGGCCCATCAAGGATTCAGAAGTTTTGCTGGGCAAATATCTGGCGGCTCTTTTGATGTTCTTTTTTATGATGGCTCCCATGATAAGCTTCACGGGCTTTATCTGGTGGTACTCAGACCCGCCCTGGCTGACCATAGCCTGCGGGTATCTGGGGCTTTTTCTGCTGGGCGCGG
>DRJW01000134.1 GCA_011052055.1 Nitrospirota bacterium | reverse complement strand
TCGAAGAACTCGCCAAAACAGGAGAGAAACTTGGATTCAAAAAAGTTTTCGCCGGGCCTTTCGTCCGCTCCTCATACCACGCCGGGGAGTTGTTCGCGTCGTTTTAATTCGTAAAATCTACTACCTATTCCCGATCCTCATTGCAAACATATTGAGTTTACAATTAGAATGCCCAATTGGACTTTTAGCAAGGAATATGAAAGCAAACTGATAATGTCCGATAATAGAGAAAAGCGCCGGTTTTCCCGGATCGAGCGTTTGCCGCCGTATGTTCTGGCGGAGGTGACGAACCTGCGTATAGAGGCGAGACACAAAGGGGAGGATATCATCGACTTCGGCATGGGCAATCCCGATATGCCGACGCCCTCGCATATCGTCGATAAAATGATAGAGGCTGTGCGAAAACCGCATAACCACCGCTACTCGGCGAGCCGTGGAATAACCAAATTGCGCCTTGCCATATGTAACTGGTACAAGCGCAAGTTCGACGTTGACCTCGATATGGAGACCGAGGCGATCGTGACCATCGGGTCGAAGGAGGGGATAAGCCACCTTATGCTCGCCATCACCAGCCCCGGCGATTCGGTTCTGGTTCCGTCGCCCACATATCCGATCCACACATACGCGGTCGTGATAGCCAACGGCGACGTAATAAATGTTCCTTTGACCAACGACGCCGACTTTTTCGAGAACCTGACGCTTGCGTTCGACCGTACCTGGCCGCGCCCGAAGGTTATGATGCTCAATTTTCCTCATAACCCTACCGCTGTTTGCGTCGATCTCGATTTTTTCAAGAAGGTGGTTGATTTCGCAAAAGAGCACGACATAATGATCGTCCACGATCTGGCCTACGCCGAAATCACTTTCGACGGATACAAACCGCCGTCTATCATGCAGGTTCCCGGCGCGAAAGATATAGCGGTGGAGGTGTCGTCACTTTCCAAGTCGTACAATATGCCAGGCTGGCGGGTCGGCTTTTGCGTTGGAAACCGGGAGATGGTTTACGCTTTGCAAAGGATAAAAGGTTATCTCGACTACGGGATGTTCCAGCCGATACAGATAGCCAGCATAATCGCGCTAAACGGCCCGCAGGAATGTGTGGACGAAATACGCGGCCTCTACCAGTCGCGCAGGAACACCCTTGTGGAAGGGTTGAGAAGAATAGGATGGGAAGTGGAAAAACCGAAAGCTACGATGTTTGTCTGGGCCAAAATACCTGGCAAGTATATTGAAACGGGGTCGCTTGAGTTTTCCAAAAAACTTTTGCTGGAAGCCAAAGTGGCCGTCTCTCCAGGGATAGGGTTCGGAGACGGCGGCGACGATTATGTCCGTTTCGCCCTTGTTGAAAACGATCACCGCATCAGGCAGGCGGTGCGCGGGATCAGGGACGCTTTGAAACTGTAAACGTATAAATAGCGATAGATTTATGGACTCCATAAAAATCGGGATGATAGGGTTCGGAACCGTCGGCGCGGGAGTGGTGAATCTTCTGGAGGAGAGCGGATCCGCCCTGGCCGACCGGATCGGCAGAAAGCTTGTCCTCGAAAAAATAGCCGTGCGGGACACTGGCAAAAAACGGGGAGCCCCGTTTGACAGGGCGAGGCTTACCACCGATCCCAGGCAGATAGTCGAATCGCCCGACATAGACATAGTGATTGAAGTCATGGGCGGGGAGGAGGAGGCGTTAAGCCTGACACTGCAGGCGATCAAAAACGGCAAGCATCTGGTTACCGCAAATAAACTTATGCTCGCCCTGCGCGGGGAGGAAGTTTACCAGGCGGCGGAAAGCGCCGGGGTGGAGCTGGGGTTCGAGGCGGCGGTCGCCGGGGCCATACCGGTTATCCGGACGATACGCCATTCGTTTGCGTCCGACCGGATAGCCCTTGTTCAGGGGATAGTAAACGGAACCGGCAACTATATATTGTCCCGGATGACAGATGAAGGCAAGCCGTTCGACGATATATTGAAAGACGCGCAGGCTTTAGGTTACGCCGAAGCCGACCCGGCGCTGGATGTGGGGGGCGGGGATTCGGCGCATAAGATAGCGATCCTGGCTTCCCTTGCGTTCAGGACCCCGGTCGATTTCAAGGATGTGTACACCGAAGGAATCACCGCAATCACTCCGGAGGATATAATCATGGCGGGCGAGTTTGGCTATCGTGTCAAGCTCCTTGCCCTGGCGCGAAGAAACCATGACTCGATAGACGTTCGCGTTCATCCGGCTATGGTTCCGAAAAACCATATGATCGCCAACGTCAACGGCGCGCTAAACGCCGTGGAGATAGTCGGGGACTACGCCGGGCCAAATATATTGCAAGGCCCCGGCGCAGGGGCGGGCCCGACCGCATCGGCCGTTGTCGCCGATATAGTGGACATTGGAGGAAAAATCGTCTACGGCGGAGCCGGGAAAGTTTCGCCCATAGGGATACCGTTGAGCTCAAGAAAGAAAATCCCGGTGGCGCCTGTGGATCAAGTCTCCTCCGAGTATTACCTGCGGTTCACCGTTCCCGACAGGCCGGGCGTGCTGGCGGAAATCTCAGGCGCTCTTGGTAGGAACAAAATTTCGATATCGTCGATGATACAGCGAGGCAGAAAAGAAAATGAGCCGGTAAGCGTCGTGCTGATGACGCATATCGCGCTTGAGTCGGATCTAAACAGGGCGCTCGATGAGATAGCCAGAACGGACATCTGCCAGGCTGACACCATGAGAGTCAGAATAGCGAAAGATGCGTAAATCTAAGTATGTGATATTTTTAGGCGACGGGATGCCCGACCGGCCCATAGTTGAGCGCGACAACAAAACGCCGCTTATGATGGCGCCGACTCCCAATCTTGATTTTATGGCCAGCCAAGGATCCACCGGATCGGTTATCACCACGCCCGACGGTTTTACGCCCGGTTCGGACGTGACCAACATGGGAATTTTAGGGTTCGATCCAAAAAAATATTATACCGGCAGGGCGCCGCTGGAGGCGTCTGCGATGGGAGTGATCCTCGGCCCGGAGGACGTTGCGTTTCGCTGTAACCTGGTCAGCTTAAAACCGGTGGCCGACGGTGTGATAATGGACGATTTCTCAGCCGGTCATATCGAAACCGAAGACGCGGTTGAGTTGATAAAAGATTTAAACGAAGAGTTTAGCGACGACGACGGCCTCTCGTTTCATCCCGGCGTGTCGTACCGTCATCTGATGGTCTGGAAAGGTGGAAAGGAT
>DRJW01000133.1 GCA_011052055.1 Nitrospirota bacterium | reverse complement strand
TGAGTTCCGGCCGGGCGCGCGCCGGGGATCATTAAAGGAAAATTCTGGCTCATCGTTTTGTTCCTTCCTTTTGGATTATATCGGACAGACCAGCTCGCCCAGTTTTGCGGTCAGCTTCAGGTTCTCTTTGTAATCGACGGGACAGTCGATAATCACCACCGTGTTATCTTTTATCGCCTGTTTGATCGTGGGCGCCAGTTGATCGCCCGATTCGATGCGGTAACCTTTGGCCCCGAAACTCTCCGCGAATTTCACAAAATCAGGATTATTAAAGCTTATATTGCTTGGCCGTCCGAACTGATTCATCTGCTTCCATTTGATAAGACCGTACTCCGAGTCGCTCCAGATCAGAATGATGATCGGCGTTCCTATCCTCATGGCGGTTTCGATCTCCTGGCAATTCATCAAAAATCCCGCGTCGCCGGTGACCGCTACGGCGGTTTTTTCCGGATGAGCGAGCTTCGCCGCGATGGCGCCAGGCAAGGCTATGCCCATTGAGGCGAACCCGTTGGAGATGATGCAGGTGTTTGGTTTCTCGGCCTTGAACATTCTTGCCATCCACATTTTATGCGCGCCCACATCGCAGATGACGATATCGTCCGGGTTGAGCGCCTCATGCAGATCGTAAATGATTTTTTGAGGCTTGACCGGAAAGCCCGTATCGTTTTTAGAAGCGTCCATCTCCTCGACAATCGCCTCGCGCAACGATCCTGAAAAACTCCCTTTGTAATGATCGGCTTTCCCGGCGATTCTATCGAGGGCAGAGCCGATGTCGCCCATCACTCCGACTTCCACTATGTAATGCTGATCCACCTCCGCCGGATTCGGGTTGATATGGACAATCTTGCACTTCGGATTTTTATGCCAGAGATAAGGGTGGTACTCTACGATATCGTAACCGACGCAGATGACCACATCGGCCCGGTCGAAACCGCAGGATACGTAATCTTTCGACTGCAGGCCCACCGAGCCGAGGCTTAACTCGTGAGAATAAGGAATCACTCCTTTCGCCATGAACGTTGAAGCCACCGGTATCCGGAGCTTTTCGGCGAAGCTTACAAGCTGGCTCGAAGCCTTTGATCGCACGACCCCGTTGCCAGCCATGACTATCGGATATTTCGCCTCTGAAATTATTTTGACAGCCTGATCTATCTTTTCGGCGGGCGGAACAGGCGGGGATGGGCTCTGGACTTTTAAGGGAACAGCGTTTTCAACCTCCATTTCGGCGATGTTTTCCGGAAAAGATATGAAACTGCAACCTGGTTTCTCCGCCTGGGCCACTTTAAAGGCTTTGCGCACAACCTCCGGCACGATCTCCGGCTCGCCAATTTGAGCGCTGTATTTAGATATTGGCTTGAACAGGCTTACCAGGTCTAACACCTGATGGCTTTCCTTGTGAAGGCGCGTCGTGGCCGCCTGCCCGGCGATCGCCACAACCGGGGCGTTGTCCATGTTGGCGTCGGCCACACCTGTAATCAGGTTCGTGGCGCCCGGCCCCAATGTGGCAAGGCATACGCCGGCCTTTCCTGTCAACCTGCCGTAGACATCGGCCATGAAAGCGGCGCCCTGCTCGTGGCGGGTTGTGATGAATCTGATATGGCTCCCCAGCAGGGCGTCCATTACGTCGAGATTCTCTTCGCCGGGGATGCCGAAAATAGCCTCTATTCCTTCGTTTTCAAGACACTTAATAAACAGTTCCGCCGTTTTCATAACTTAGCTCCTCATCTGCGCGCATGCCGGTAATAAACCTGGTTTATCCCTTGAAATTGATACAGATGTCTCTGAAAACGCATCGTAACAATTTTCTTAACTAGCAACAATATCACGCTGTGGAAAAAATTTACAGCTATTCAGGCTGATATGAATTCATCATCTTCAAATAACCTGCTACTATTGTGACTGTTGGATTCAGGTCAATGCGCGCCCGTAGCTCAGCTGGATAGAGCATCGGACTTCTAATCCGAAGGCCGCAGGTTCGAATCCTGCCGGGCGTACCATTTGCATTAAATTCGACAGTCTTGAAATTGCCCTGATCGCGCCCCCCTGGCGCCGTTATCGGTTTTCTCCTTCCACTACTTGATTTTTACGATTTCGGATATAATATCTATGCACGATACATTTAAAGAAAATCAGGAGATTATCAATGTCTGACAGAAACGACGTTCAAGGTTCCTTCACCGGGTACAGAAGTCCGGACGCCGTCGCCGAGGAGCAACGGCGGTTCATGGTTAAAGTTTACAACTGGATGAGCGCCGGGCTTGGGGTTACCGGATTGATTGCTTATATAATCTCGTCCGATCCTGCTCTTTCGGGCGTCATTTTTTCGAGTCCGATTCTGGTCATAGGCCTTGTTATCGCCCAGTTGGGCCTTGTTTTCTGGCTTGCCTCCAGGGTCATGCAGATGTCGGTTATGACCGCCATGAGCGTGTTCATGGGCTACGCCGCCCTCACGGGGGTGACTTTTTCAGCTATTTTCCTTACTTACACAACTTCCTCAATCGCCAGCGCTTTCGTCGTGACCGCCGGCACGTTCGCGGCGATGAGTTTTTACGGTTATACGACTAAAAAAGACCTTACTTCCCTGGGCGGTTTTCTTTTCATGGGTCTTATCGGTATTATCATCGCCTCGGTGGTAAACATATGGCTTGCCAGCCCTGCGGTGCAATGGTTTGTCACCTACGCCGGAGTGCTGATTTTTGTCGGGCTGACCGCGTATGACACACAGAAAATTAAAGAGATGAATATCCTCGGAAACGAGGGCACGGATGAAGACACCAAGGAGGCGATTCGTGGCGCGCTTTCGTTATATCTCGATTTTATAAACTTGTTCATTATGATCCTTCGGATTATGGGTGACAGGCGATAAGGCGGGGCCTCAAGTAATAAGGCGGGGCCTCAGGCAATAAGGCGGAGCCTCAGGCAACAAGGCGGAGCCTCAAGCAATAAGGCCCCACAGCCTCCAGCGTTTGGGCCTTGTCCGGTTCGCGTCAGACCTGCTTTTCACGATAATTTCGGGTTGATTAAATCAAATCGTTGATGTTTTAATGATATTTCTGTGGTGAGCGTAGCTCAGTTGGTAGAGCGCCGGATTGTGGTTCCGGTGGCCGCGGGTTCAAATCCCGTCGTTCACCCCATAAGTTAAAGCTGTTAAAGTCGGCCCGCAATCGTTACAATCACGGGGCAACATACTAGACTTTCGTTGAGACCTCCTCTTTCAAAACGTAAAGAAAAAGAGAAGAAATTCCGGGCAGGAGAAATGAGAAAGATAGCCGCCAGTTTAAGCGCCACAATTTTCCTGGTTGGCGTTTTGTGCTGGATTGGAGCTCCTTTTAATCATAACCAGGATAATTTATCGCTATCCCATAATATCCCGGCTACTTTCAACCTGGCTGTTAATCAGTACGGTACAGATAACGAAAATGATGATTTTACAAAGTCGAAATTTGTATCGAGAAACGCTCAAAGCCACGCTTTTTTTATCAAACTAACAAATCACAAACCTGAATATAGATCAGGCTTTACCCTTCGTTTCCTGTCTTGCGTGAAACTTCTTTCCTGAATCGCCGGGTCACTTTTATAAAAGACGCTTAACCATGAGGGGAAACGCTTTTTCTCTTTCGGCGCTGTTTTTCCCGGAAATAAACTGGAAATGAGCAAATACAATTACGTTAATTTAAAATTAAAAGTCCAGGCGTTCAGCCAACGGCTGGATATGACATTTTTAACCATACTGATGTTCACCGGCATTATTTTCGCCGGAACAATCCTGCTGATGACTCCAATGGCTCAAAAAGAGAATGTGACATTTATCAATGCGCTTTTTACAGCTACTTCGGCCACATGTCTTACAGGCCTGCTCACCATTAACGTCGCTGATTCGTTTACCCTGTTTGGACAAATCGTGATTATGGCCCTTATGGAGCTTGGGGCCATAGGGATAATAACCGTTTCTGCGGCGTTTGCCATGATGCTGGGGAAATCTATCTCCATTGCTCAATCGAGTGTAATTCATGATGTATTTACGGCCTCAAACCGGGTTGATATTAAAAAACTGATAAAAGCCGTAATCTTCGTCATGCTGGTTTTCGAAATAGTGGGCGCGGCGATTTTCATGCTACTTTGGGCGCCGGAAATGGGATATGAAAAAGCCGCGTTTCACGGGTTGTTTCATTCCATCTCGGCTTTTTGCAACGCGGGAATCTCCTCTTTTTCCAAAGGTTTGACCGGTTTGGAAAAGGATATACCGTCAAGCGCCGTTATGTTTGTTTTACTGGTGGCCGGAGGTATAGGGTTTTTGTCCATCGCCGAAGTTTACGCCAAATTCAGCGCATCTTATGGCGATAAAAGAAGGAAAGTAAAATCGCCATGGACGTTTCAACTTAAAATAATCCTCATCTACACCTTCATTTCAATCGTCGCAGGCTCTATGCTTATATTCGTTTTAGAGTTGCACGGCGCCATTGCAGGCAAGCCATTGGCCGAACAGATTACCGGCGCCCTGTTCCACACCGCATCGGCGAGGACGGCAGGGTTTGCGAGCATAGACATGTCTGAGTTTAGCAACGCGTCTTTATATATACTTATGCTACTGATGTTTGTGGGAGGCGCGCCGGTCTCGACGGCAGGTGGCATTAAAGTCACAACATTCGCCCTTCTTATCGGCATGGCTGTTTCACGCGCAAAAGGAAGCCAGACAGTTCAGATTTTGAACCGGTCGGTTCCGGAAAAAGTTATGTCACGCGCCATCTCAATCGTTTTCATGGCGATCCTTGTATTGACGATCGCGGTGTTTCTTCTGCTGATAACAGAATCTCATCCTGTTTCCGCGCCTTCAATCACCCGGGTGGAGTTTATGCCAATTTTGTTCGAGGCGATCTCAGCTCTTGGAACCGTCGGCCTTTCGATGGGACTGACACCCGACCTCAGTTTTTATGGAAAGCTGGTGATCATAGTTGTAATGCTCATAGGCAGGCTGGGCCCTATCACAATCGCTATGGTTATCGCCGCGCAAAAAAAGGAAGTCAGGTATCAACATGCTGAAGAAAATATAATGGTTGGTTAGTTTGCACAGGCGTCCTTTTGGCCGCGCACACTGGTGGCGCCATGTATATGCTTGAATTTACAAATGCTTGAGGTTATTTTTTGTGTTGAAAGTCGGCTTGAGGGCTTTGCGGAATTGGCCCTGTTCAAAATTAATGCGTTTATCGCTTTTCAAGCTCAAAGAATATCTTCTTTACACGTTGAAATATAAACCCAAAAACATTACACTTTTCAATTTTCAACATAATGTTCAGGGTACGGTCGCTTGAGCGAAGGTGAAAGGTGGCTGTGACAACCCTGAGGGGGAGATGGATTTTGCAGGCGGGTCTAAAAAATGATTGAGATCAATTTCACGTTAATAATCCAGGCGGTTAACTTCCTTGTGATGCTCTGGTTTTTAAACAGTTTTATCTTCAAGCCTGTGCTCGGTCATATCGATAAACGGGAGAAAAAAATAAAAGGCATAAGCGATGAGGCGGAGCGTCTTGCGGCCCGTGGAGATGCGTCTAAGGTAAAATACGAGGAGGATCTGGTCTCGATTCATCACACGGCCTCGGAGATAATCGCCTCCGCCCGCAAACAGGCGCAGGATCAGCAGACGAAAATATTGGACGACTCGAAAAACAAATTCAAAGAGATAATAGAAAATTCCAGGACTCGGATAAATGGGGAGATGGGTTCGGCGACCGACTCGCTCAACAAAGAACTCGAAGGTTTTGGCCGATCAATGGCCGAAAAAATTCTTGGAAGGAAAATGTCGTCATGACTCGTCTGTCTATCTGGTTTATTGTCGCGGCTCTTGCGGGCGCCACCGCGGCAGCCAGCGCTTCGGGCATCGAGATGGCCGAAAGCTGGAGCTGGGCTCGTGACGGAGGCCGCATATTCAACGCCGTTATCACTCTTGGCGCCATAGCTTATGTGGTTATCAGGTTCGGCGCCCCGGTGTTACGCAGAAGGGCGCAACTTATATCAGAGCAGTTCGCAAAGCTTGAAACGGCAAGGGCGAAAGCCGAGGCGTCGCTTTGTGAGTTTGAAGAGAAGCTCAACGCCATAAAAGCCGAGGGGGAAAAAATAAAAGAAGAGGCGATACAAGAAGGCGGGATAATCCAGAGCAAAGCGTTGGAGCAGGCCAGGATCGAGGCCAAGCGAATTCTGGAGAAAGCGGAGGATCAGATCGCGATAGAAACGGATAAAGCCGTCGATAAGGTAAGACGGGAGGCGACCATCGCCGCTATTGATATGGCCGAGGAGTTGCTAAAGAAAAATATAAGCGGACAGGATCAAAGAAAGCTTCTTGCTGAATACATATCTGGTATGGAGAAAATGAATTGAAGGAGACATCCGTGGCCCGGAGATACGCCAAAGCGTTCACCCAAAAATATAATGAGCCGGCCTTGCTAGATACGATGAGCGCCCAGCTAAAAGAGTTCGCCGAAGTTTTCGACCGGGCAAAGATCCTTCGCGCGGTTCTGCTTCATCCGGCGGTGGATCCTGAAGAAAAACAGAGCGCCCTGAAAGAGATAGCGCGAGCGCTTAACGCTTCAGAGCAGACCGCCGAAGTGTTGAGCCATCTTCTCAAAAAAGGCAGACTGCCTCTCGTCAAATTGGTCGCAGGAGAGTTCGAAAAAATTTCCAACAATATTTTAGGAAGGGTTCGCGTGGAAGTTACCACGGCGGCCCTGATTTCCGATTCGGACAGGAAAATCCTGGCGGACAAGCTCACCGCCGTTTCCGGCAAAGAGGCGGTCATAGAGCATAAAGTGGATCCGTCGCTTGTCGGCGGAATAGTGGCGCGAATAGGTAGCGTCATATATGACGGGAGTATTAAAAACCAGCTAAAGGCCCTGAGGGCCGGAATTGAATGATTTAAGGACAGTTTAAAATGGCGATAAAAGCAGAAGAGATCAGTTCGATCATCAGACAACAGATCGACAAATTCGAACAGAAGGTCGAGCTAAAAGAGGTGGGCGTAGTCATCTCGGTGGGCGACGGTATAGCCAGGATATACGGCCTTGAAAACTGTCTGGCCGGCGAGATGCTCGAATTCACCGGCGGCGTGATCGGGATGGCTTTTAACCTCGAAGAGGACAACGTCGGCGCGGTTCTCCTCGGCTCCGATATCGAGATCATGGAGGGAGACGAGGTCAAAAGGACGGGCAGGATTTTTGAAGTCCCGATAGGCATGGAGACGGTAGGCCGCGTGGTAAACGCCATCGGCCAGCCGATAGACGGGAAGGGCCCCATAAACGCGAAAGAATTCGGCCCGGTGGAGCGTATGGCGCCAGGCGTCATCGCCAGAAAATCTGTCCATGAGCCTCTGCAGACCGGGATCAAAGCTATCGACAGCATGATCCCCATAGGCCGCGGCCAGCGGGAGCTTATCATCGGCGACCGCCAGACCGGCAAGACCGCCATCGCCATAGACGCGATCATCAACCAGAAGGGTGGGGATGTCTTTTGCATATACGTCGCCATCGGCCAGAAACGCTCGACCGTAGCGCAAGTCCATAAAACACTGGAGGATCATGGGGCGATGGAGTATTCGACCATCGTAGCCGCAACGGCGTCTGAGCCTGCGCCTCTTCTTTACATGGCCCCATACGCCGGGTGCGCTATGGGAGAGTATTTCCGTGATAACGGAAAGCACGCCCTGATAATATACGACGATCTTTCCAAACAGGCGGCCGCATACAGGCAGTTGTCGCTTCTTTTGCGCCGGCCGCCGGGACGCGAAGCCTATCCGGGGGATATTTTCTACGCCCACAGCCGCCTGTTAGAGCGCGCTTCGAAAGTAAACGACAAACTTGGCGGCGGATCGTTGACGGCGTTACCGATAATCGAGACACAGGCAGGCGACGTTTCAGCCTACATCCCCACCAACGTCATCTCCATCACCGACGGGCAGATATTTCTGGAGTCGGATCTGTTTTATTCCGGGGTTCGTCCGGCGATAAACGTCGGCATCTCGGTTTCGCGCGTGGGTGGCGCCGCGCAGATAAAAGCGACAAAGCAGGTGGCCGGAAGCTTAAGGCTCGACCTGGCCCAGTTTAGAGAGCTGGCCGCGTTCGCCGCGTTCGGCTCCGACCTTGACGAAGCCACTCAGGCCCAGATAACGAGAGGCGAGCGGCTTGTCGAGATTTTAAAACAGGATCAGTACAAGCCGTCGTCGGTGGATAAGCAGGTAGCGCTGATTTACGCAGGGGTGAACGGACACCTGGACGATCTGCCCCCTTCTTCGCTCAAAAAGTTTGAAGAGGAGTATCTTCTTTTTATAGAATCAAAATATCCCCAGATTCTCGAAGGCATTCTAAAAGAAAAGGAGATTACCCAGGAGATAGACGATATGCTCAAAAAAGCTATCGGCGAATTCAAGGAAAGATTCGAGGTAGATTGATCCATGCCGAACCTCAAAGATATCAAGCGCAGTATCGCCTCTGTTAAAAACACGCGGCAAATCACCAAAGCCATGAAACTTGTGGCCGCGGCGAAACTTCGCAGGGCCCAGGAGGCGGTCGAGGCCGCGCGGCCATACGCCTCGAAAATGGTGGAGTTGATGACATCGATAGCGGCAAGGTCCGATTCCGAGTCGCACCCTCTTTTGAGCCGCCGCGATGTGGAGAATATATTGATTGTGGTGTTAACAGGCGACAAGGGGCTGTGCGGGCCGTTTAACAACTCCATACTCAAAACAGCCCAGCAGATTATCGAAGAGAACGAAGGAAAGGGGATCCACCTTCTGCTCGTTGGGAAAAAGAGCGTCGATTTTTTTCGCAGGCGGCCTTTCAAAATCATAAAAAGTATCGTCGATTATGGAAAACGGGTTAACAACGCTATGGCCGAAGAGATAGCCGGCGAGGTTATGGAATCGTTCATCTCCGAGAAGGCTGATGTTGTTTACCTTGTATATAACAAATTTAAAAACGTGGTTGTCCAGGAGCCGCAGGCCGTCTCTCTGCTTCCGCTTGAATTGCCGCCTGTGGAGGAAGGGAGCCAACCGCAGACTGTCGACTATGAATACGAGCCTTCCGCCAACGAAATTTTGGACGACCTTTTAAAGAGCTATGTGGTTTCGCATATCTATCACGCCATGCTCGAGTCGGCCGCGTCGGAGCATGGCGCCAGAATGACGGCCATGGACGCGGCGACGCGAAACGCTTCGGAGATGATAGCTGAGCTAACTCTTAAGTATAACAGGGCCAGGCAGGCCGCCATCACCACCGAGCTTATCGAGGTTGTGGCAGGGGCCGACGCGCTGGAAGGATAAAAGAATGAACAAACAGAAAAAGACTCTGGAATTTTGGAGGAGATAGATGACCACCGCAACGTATGCTACCGGGAAAATAATCCAGATTATCGGGCCTGTGCTCGATATCGAATTTCCGCCCGGCAAACTGCCCCGGATATACAACGCTGTCACGATCAATAAGAAAGATGGCGGGGTAATTATCGCCGAAGTCGCCCAGCACCTTGGTGAAAACGCCGTGCGCGCGGTCGCCATGCAGTCTACCGACGGCCTGACAAGGGGCATGGAGGGGACGGACGTAGGCGAGCCTATCTCGACACCGGTGGGCAAAGAGACCCTTGGCAGGGTATTAAACGTCATTGGGGAGCCGGTGGATGAAGTGGGCCCTGTTAACGCTAAAGAACGCTGGTCAATCCACCGGGAAGCTCCGGCGCTTGTAGACCAGTCTACATCCCTGGAGCCGCTGGAGACGGGGATCAAGGTTATCGATCTTCTTGAGCCATATCTAAAAGGGGGCAAGACAGGGCTTTTCGGCGGCGCGGGCGTGGGCAAGACTGTTCTGATCCAGGAGCTTATCCGCAATATCGCCATGGAGCACTCAGGCTCCTCGGTCTTCGCCGGAGTGGGCGAGCGTACCCGCGAGGGGAACGACCTGTACCACGAGATGAAAGAGGCCAAAGTTCTAGATAAAGTAGCGCTCATTTTCGGGCAGATGACAGAGCCTCCGGGCGCAAGGCTTCGCGTCGGCCTGACGGGGCTTACTGTGGCGGAGTATTTCCGGGACGTTGAAGGACAAGACGTGCTTTTGTTTATCGATAATGTTTTCCGATTCTCACAGGCGGGCTCGGAAGTCTCGGCCTTGCTGGGGCGGATGCCGTCGGCTGTCGGATATCAGCCCACGCTGGCTACCGAAATGGGCAACCTGCAAGAGAGAATCACATCTACCAAAAAAGGGTCGATCACCTCGGTGCAGGCGGTCTATGTCCCCGCCGACGACCTGACGGATCCGGCCCCGGCCACCACGTTCGCCCATCTTGACGCGACAACGGTTCTGTCGAGGCGCATAGCCGAGCTTGGCATCTACCCGGCGGTCGATCCGCTCGACTCCACCTCGCGAATTCTCGATCCGCATATTATCGGCGTTGAGCATTATCAGGTTGCAAGAGAGACACAGATGGTTCTGCAACGGTATAAAGAGTTGCAGGACATCATAGCGATTCTAGGCATGGAGGAGCTGTCTGAAGACGACAAAATCACCGTCGCCCGCGCCCGTAAAATCCAGCGTTTCCTGTCGCAACCGTTCTTCGTCGCCGAGACGTTCACCGGCTCGCCGGGGCGGTACGTAAAACTAAAAGACACCATCGCCGGGTTCAAAAAACTGATCGACGGCGAATGCGACGAGATTCCTGAGCAGGCGTTCTATATGGTGGGAAACATCGATGAAGTGTACGAAAAATACGAGAAGATGAAAAAGGGAAGCTCCTGATGGCGGACACTGCTGATATATCCCAGTCTTTCGCTCTGCAGATTTTAACTCCTTCAAAGCTTGTCGAAGACACCGATGTGACATTGGCGACTTTTCCCGGAGTGGAGGGAGAATTCGGCGTGCTTCCGGGACATATGCCGTTTATAACGAACCTGCAACCGGGTGTAATCTCCTACGAACAGGGGGGCGCGCCCCATTATATCGCGGTATCGTCCGGGGTGGTGGAGGCGCTCCCGGAGCGTGTAATAGTTCTGGCCAGAACGGCGGAGCCGGGCGGCGATGTGGATGTTGATCGCGCCACCACGACTAAAAATGATTGTGATTCACAGCTTGGCGCCATTTCGCGCGACAATGACGACTGGACGAGGCTGGAGAACAAGCTTAAAATCGCCACGGCGAGAATCGAAGCCTCCCAAGGTGATCGATCATCCTATTAATCACTGTGACGCTTTTTCGTTCACGATGAAAAAGCCTGACTTGCGGGATTCAAAAATGAGCAATGACGATCTTCAGAAAAAACGTGTGGAAGGCGCCGCGCTCATCGAAAAAAATATACAAGATCTGGCGCAAGATTATGGAATAGATATCAGTAAAATCGAGTGGAACCTGGGAAGAGAAATAATCGACAGGACGAGCCACCACCTTACCATCGAAACGGGCGGGAAGACCGAGGAGAACGATTTCGACGACAGTGAGCTTGTAAACTTTTCAGAAAAAGTGGGGACGGCTCTTACGCTGGGGAAAATCGCTTCCATGATTTTATCGCTGAGGTCGTAATATTTTTTGACTCCGGTAGGAAAATCGCGCTGACACGACCCGGATTTTAACTTTATGAGCGGACTCGATATCGCCGTTTTCGTCATCTACCTGGCAGGGGTTACAGGCGTTGGTTGTCTGTTTTACAAAAATTCATCGACGACAGATGGCTTTACCGTAGCTTCCGGGCGTCTACCTGGATGGCTCATTGGCCTCTCCATTTTCGGAACATACCTTTCGTCGATCTCGTTTCTGGCTCTGCCCGGCAAGGCTTACAGCGGAGACTGGAATGCGTTCGCTTTTTCATTATCTCTGCCGGTGGCGGCGTGGATAGCGGTGGCAAAGTTCGTCCCCCTTTACAGGCAAACGCAGGATATCTCCGCCTACGCCTACCTTGAGCGGCGCTTCGGTGTGTGGGCGCGCCTCTACGCGATGACGTTTTATCTGCTGACGCAGTTCGCCAGAGTCGGTACGATCCTTTTTCTCGTTGCGCTTACGTTAGAGCGGCTCACCGGCTGGGACATATCAGCCATTATAGTGGTCACCGGTATTTTGGTTACACTTTACACCGTCATCGGCGGCATAGAGGCGGTTATATGGACCGACGCGATCCAGAGCGCCGTGTTAACTACAGGCGCCGTCGTGTGCGCGATAATATTGATAAACCAGACGCCTAACGCGGCGTTCGCCGCCGCCTGGGAGAGCCATAAATTTTCGCTTGGCTCGTTTGCGTTTGATTTTACTCAACCGACCTTCTGGGTCGTGCTTGTCTATGGATTGTTTATCAACCTGCAAAACTTCGGTATCGACCAGTCATACATACAGCGATACCACACGGCAAAATCGCTCGACGCGGCGCGCCGGTCGGTATGGATAGGCGCCTTGCTCTACGTTCCGGTCAGCGCCCTGTTTCTTTTTATCGGCTCGGCTCTTTTTTCTTTTTATTCCGCCCGCCCGGAGCTTTTGCCAGAGATGTTAAAAGGCGCCCGGATGGGCGACCGGATATTCCCTCACTTTATAGTGTCGCAGGCGCCGCCCGGATTTACCGGGCTTCTTATCGCCGCTCTTTTCGCCGCCGCCATGAGCAGTATCGACTCGTCTTTAAACTCGTCGGCGACGATACTGATGACGGACGTATATAAACGGTTTTTCCGCAAAGAGGCGGGCGATAAGGAGACAACCCGGTTTCTTAGAGGCGCGACGCTCGCTTTTGGCGCCGTGGGGACGGCGACGGCGCTCGCCATGATCTCTGTCAAAAGCGCGCTGGATGTCTGGTGGCAGTTGGCGGGCATATTCAGCGGCGGGATGCTGGGGCTTTTTCTGCTCGCTCTATTTGCGAAGAGAACACGGGCGCCCCACGCCG
>DRJW01000132.1 GCA_011052055.1 Nitrospirota bacterium | reverse complement strand
CTCTGAGGACGATTTTGACTAGTCAACGAATTTGACTCGTCAACGAAGCATGGCGCCTTTTACAGCCGATTGTAGCAGAAATGGATTATTAGAGGTTCCCTTATATAACAGTCTCTAGGAAAATGGCTTCATGCGAGCATATTACATAACCCGGCGATTTGTTTGTGAGGCGGATCGTGGCCGGTAAGGTTATTGTTCTGGGCGGTGACGGATTTTGCGGGTGGCCCACATCTCTTAGCCTTTCCGGCCTGGGGTGGGATGTGTTTATCGTAGACAATCTTTCACGCAGAAGGATCGACGATGAGCTTGAATGCGGATCTCTCACTCCGATCGTCTCCATTCAAGAGCGCCTGGCCGCATGGAGCGAGGTTGCGGGAAAGAAAATCGGGTACTACAACATCGACGTGGCCCACGATTACGACCGCCTGCTGGAGCTGTTAAATGAGATAAAGCCTGACGGTGTTGTGCATTTCGCCGAACAAAGAGCGGCTCCCTATTCGATGAAATCGTCACGCACGAAACGCTATACCGTTAACAACAACATAAACGCAACACACAACATCCTGTGCGCCATAGTCGAGTCGGGCCGCGACATACACCTGGTTCACCTGGGAACAATGGGGGTGTATGGATACGGCTCTTCCGGTATGAAAATCCCGGAGGGCTATCTGAAAGTAAAGATGATGGGTAACAGCGTTACCATAGAAGGGACGGTCGATGGAAAAGTGGAGATTGAAAAGGAGATTCTATATCCGGCAGATCCGGGAAGCGTCTACCATATGACAAAAACCCAGGACGCTCTGTTTTTCTACTACTACAATAAAAACGACGAGTTGAGGATTACCGACCTTCACCAGGGCGTGGTATGGGGAACTAATACGAAAGACACCTTGAGGGACGAGCGGCTGGTAAACCGGTTCGACTACGACGGTGATTACGGCACGGTGTTAAACCGGTTCCTCATGCAGGCGGCCATAGGCCACCCTCTCACGGTTTATGGAACCGGAGGGCAGACGCGAGCGTTTATCCATTTAAGGGATACAGTGAAATGTGTCGAGCTGGCTTTGTCCAGTCCTCCCTTGAGAGGGGAGCGGGTCAAGATTTTTAACCAGATGACGGAAACCCACACCGTCAGCGACCTGGCCCGGATCGTATCGAAACTTACTGGCGCGAAAATAGAATACGTCGATAACATGAGGCGCGAAGCTTCGGAAAACGAGTTGCATGTGGAAAACACCTGTTTTCTGGATCTGGGTCTCAAACCCACGACCCTGTCTGGAGGCCTGATGTCTGAAGTGATCGAAGTCGCCAGAAAATACGCCGGAAGATGCGACAGGAGCAAAATTATCTGCCGGTCGAAGTGGCGGCGCGACAGTTAATCGTTTGAACAAAACCCCTAGCAATCGCAGACCTGCGCTATAATCCGCCATGATAATCTGGATTGACGCAGACGCTGTCCCACGGGCCATCAAGGAGATGGTTTTCAAAGCGGCGCAAAGAACCAACACACCGGTTCATCTGGTGGCCAACTCGTACATTACCATTCCAGATAACCCGCTTTTTCGTTTCACGCTGGTTGACAGCGGGCCGGACGAAGCCGACCGGCGTATCGAGGAGAACGTAGCCGAAGGCCACATTGTGATTACAGCCGATATCCCGTTGGCGGCGAAAGCGGTGGCGAAAGGATGCTATGTCATAAACCCGGCGGGAAAGGAATATACAAAAGAAAACGTGGGCGAACACCTCGCCACCCGTGACCTGATGACGAACCTTCGAAGCGCGGGGATGGAAACCGGAGGCCCTCCGGCGCTATCCAGAAAAAATATCGAGGCGTTCGCCAACATCCTTGACCGCCTGCTCACAAGACTGATAAACAATGGTTAGACCACTAGAAACATTAGAGGTTCCCTTATGAAACGTTTCACCGGAGCGGGGTGGGGGCGAGCTATAAATATCGGCCTTTATCGTTTGGCTTGAAAAGGGATGGCTCTCCCTGCCGATAAAACCGTTGATTATTTAGCTGTAGCGGTTTTTCTGGTAGCCGGAGCTCTATCGTAATCGATCTCTTCGTCTTCTGCGAGCCGTTTTTCAAGAAGCGTAAGCTGACTTTCGGCGTATACCGGCGGCACGATGTAATTTCCATCGAAACAGGCCTTGCAAAAATCCTCTTTTCGATCTTCAAGGGCGTCCATCATCGCTTCTATGCTAAGGTAAGCCAGCGTATCCGCGTCCAGATATTCGGCTATATCCTCCACGCTGTATGTCGAGCCGATAAGCTCGGAGCGCGAGGGCGTGTCTATTCCGTAAAAACAAGAATGGGTGGTAGGTGGGGAGGATATTCGCATATGCACCTCTTTGGCGCCTGCTTCGCGAATCATTTTTATTATCTTTCTCGACGTTGTTCCCCTGACAATCGAATCGTCCACGACCACTACCCGGTTCCCCTTAATAGCCTCTTTGACCGCGTTATGTTTTATTTTCACGCCGAAATGGCGGATCGATTGGGTCGGCTCGATAAAAGTTCTGCCTACATAGTGGTTCCTGATAATCCCCGTTTCAAAAGGAATCCCCGACTCCTCTGCGTATCCTAAAGCCGCCACCACCCCGGAGTCGGGCACCGGTATGACCATATCGGCCTCAACCGGCTTTTCATGGGCCAGCTTACGGCCAAACTTTTTCCGTACATTGTGGACGCTCTTTCCGAAAATGTTGGAATCGGGCCGGGCGAAGTAAATATACTCGAACACGCAATGGTTCTTCTTTCTCGCCTCGAAAGGGAAATAACTAAACAGTCCTTCGTTATTTACAACGACCAACTCTCCGGGCGCAACGTCGCGGATATATTTAGCGCCGATCAGGTCGAACGCGCAGGTCTCTGACGCAAAAACATAACCCGCTCCCAGCGTACCCATGGCAAGAGGCCTGAACCCGTGCGGGTCTCTTGCGATTATCATCTCGCTGGCTCCCATCAGGGCCAGCGAATAGGCCCCTTCCAGTTGGGAAAGCGCCTCTGTCACCTGATCCTGAAAACGACTCTTCTTCGATTTGGCGATCAGGTGGATGATGACCTCTGAGTCCATGGTGGATCGGAAAATAGACCCCTCCTCTTCGAGGCGCTGGCGAACCACATCCGCGTTGACCAGATTGCCGTTATGCGCGAGGGCCAACGGGCCGCGGGCGTATTCTATGGCCATGGGCTGGGCGTTTTTCAGCTGGGAGCGCCCATGGGTGGAATAGCGGTTGTGGCCGATGGCCATTTTCCCCTTGAGCTGGAGGATATTGCTTTCATTGAATACTTCGGACACATGCCCCATCCCTATTTCGGCATGGTGCTTCGTCTCGTCAGACGAGACTATCCCGGAAGCCTCCTGCCCTCTATGTTGCAGGGAATAAAGGCCCAAATAGGCCAGATTCGCCGCTTCAGGATGCCCGAAAACGGCGAATACCGCACATTCGTCTTTGAATTTATCCAGAGCCATTGATAATTAAATTATCTTTATGGGCGCCTCTAAAAATCCATTTCTGCTACAATCGGCTGTAAAAGGCGCCATGCTTCGTTGACGAGTCAAAATCGTCCTCAGAGTAGTTATTACTACGCT
>DRJW01000131.1 GCA_011052055.1 Nitrospirota bacterium | reverse complement strand
GCGACCTTAAAGAAAACGTGATGTTCACTCCCGCCAAATCACTTTACAAAATATATATAATCGACGAAGTGCACCAGATATCCAAAGCGGCGTTCAACGCGCTGTTAAAAACCCTGGAAGAGCCTCCAGATCATGTAATATTCATATTCGCCACAACGGAGCTCAATAAAGTTCCCGACACAATCCTTAGCCGGTGCCAGCGCTTTGAATACAAATCGATATCGCTTAACGACATCATCACCCAGCTAAAAATGATCGCTGAAAAGGAGGGTGTCGCCGCCACTCCAGGCGCTATCGATATCATTGCGCGCAGGGCGAGAGGCTCGATGCGCGACGCACAGTCTATGTTCGACCAGGCGGCGGCGTATGGCGGGGGAGAAGTCTCCGATGAAGATGTGAAACTGATACTGGGGCTGGTGGACAGATCGACGCTGTTCGGGGTGATGGACGCCATCAAGGCCAATGACCGGGGGAAACTTCTTGAGTTTATGGAGTCGATCATTTTTACCGGATCAGACCCCAGGCTTTTTCTTGAAGATATGGCTGGTACCATAAGGAATATCATGATGGCAAGCCTCCGGCCCTCGAGCCTGTCCGGTTTCGAGCCGGAGGAGAAAGAGAAGCTCATAAAATGGGCTGGCTCGTTTGATTATGACGAGTTGCAACGCTTTTTCGATGTAATCATAGACACGATTGAAAGAATAAAATACTCCTCCCAGCCTGAGCTTGCCCTGGAGATGGGTATTTTACGCCTTACAGAAAAACGTGGCTTAAGAAAAATAGACGACATAATCTCGGAAGTAAGCCAGGCTCAGTTGTCGCTGGAGCGCAAAGGTATCACCCGATCCCAGGCGGAAATTGTCGACAGACCGCAGGCGCAGACAGGAGAGCCTGCTAACTCACCGGCGCAGACGTTATCAGAGGGGCCGGAGATAGATTCGAACATAGAGCCTGCGCCCGCTCCGATACAGCAGGCAGTCTCCGGCGCCGGGACGGCTGATCTTTTGGCGGTGTTTAAAAACCTCAGATCGCAATTTATGGGTATTTTCGAGCACGCTTCTGTACAGTTGAAAAATGAGACCGTCGTTATAATTGTCGGCGACATGCATAGCAGAGACGAGCTTGAAGACGCCGAAAACAGACAACTGCTTGAAACAGCGGCTGAAAACACGCTGGGGAGAAAAGCGCGTGTGGTTGTGGAGTATCATGATGGAGAAAAAAAAAAGAGCGCGAAAAACGGTAGCGAGCAGGCGAAACAAAAAGAGCGGGCTATAAAAAAACAGGTTATGGAGACTCCGATCATCCAGAGCGCGATGGATATTTTCACCGGTGAGGTCACCGGCTTTAAAATATCGAAACATTTATGACAGAGGAATGAAATATGGCCAAAGGATTCGGGAACATGATGCGTCAGGCGCAACAAATGCAAAAAAAAATGGCTCAGATTTCTGATGAGCTTAAAAATACAACAGCCCGGGGCGAGGCGGGGCAGGGCCAGGTAAAAGCGGAAGTGACCTGCGATTACGCGGTTAAATCAGTAACGATAGCCAAAGAGCTGGCCGACCCTGAAGACACCGAAACGCTCGAAGACCTGATAGTCCTGGCGGTCAACGACGCTATGGAAAAAGCGCGGGCCGTTAAAGAAGAAGAGATGGGCAAGGTGACCGGAGGTCTTTCCGGCCAGATACCCGGACTTTTTTAAGAATCCTGTCTCGATATGAAAGGCCCAGCATCGTTAGCAAATCTTGTGGAGCGTTTCCAGACCTTGCCCGGCGTTGGCCGCAAAACGGCGGAGCGTCTTGCCTTCCATATTTTGAAATCTTCCAGAAATGAGGCTGTCAAACTCGCAAACGCTTTGACGGAGCTAAAAGACAAAATTTCGCTATGCTCTGTTTGCAATTCACTTACCGAGGCCGATCCTTGCTCCATCTGCCAGGACCCGCAAAGAGACAAGAGTATTATTTGTGTCGTTGAGGAGCCGGGAGATGTCTATTCGATAGAGAGAATAGGGGAGTATAACGGCGTTTACCATGTGCTGATGGGCGCGCTGTCGCCTCTGGATGGTGTGGGGCCGGACGACCTGAAAATAAGCGATCTTGTAAAAAGGGTGGAGCAAGGCGGGGTAAAAGAAGTGATTCTAGCTTCCAATCCCAACGTCGAAGGCGAAGCCACCGCCATGTACCTGGCCAAACTGCTGGAGCCTGCGGACGCTGATGTTACCCGTATCGCGCGAGGCTTGCCGATGGGCGGCGATCTGGAATATGCGGACGAGGTGACATTAAGCAGAGCGTTAAGCGGGCGCGCGAAGCTGTAGGCGCATTGACCTGTCGATCCGGCTTTAAGGAAAACGGCGTGATGAGGGCTATCTATCATAATCTTGGATTCGGGATTATATTTTTATCGCTATTAGTCTCCTGCGCGTCTTCGGGCAAAGGGGCGAAGCTGATAAAAGCGGCCGGCGCCGGGGAAACTGGCAGAGTCAGCAAGCTGATCGCCAGAGGCGTTGACGTCAATTCCAGCGACGTTCTTGGCGTGACTGCTCTGATAGCCGCGTCGGCCGAGGGGCATGAAGATGTCGTAGTAAAACTTCTGAAAAACGGGGCGGATGTCAACGCCGTTAACTACCTGAGCAAAACCGCTCTTATGCTGGCTGTGGAGAGAGCGAGAGGCTCGATATCAGAAATCCTGATTAAGGGCGGAGCCGCGTTAAACATGAGGGATCATTTATGGAAAACGGCCCTGATAAAAGCCGCCGAAAGTGAAAGCCAAAAGATGGTGGAAAAACTTATAAAAGCCGGAGCCGATCCAGATATTCAAGATTTTTCCGGGAAGACGGCGCTTATGTACGCCAGCTTAAACGGATCGAGGGGGATCATCGACTTGTTGTTTGGCGGCGGAGCCGATCCGAATATCCACG
>DRJW01000130.1 GCA_011052055.1 Nitrospirota bacterium | reverse complement strand
TTTCCACACCGGTGACTTTGCGCCCCATTCTAAAAAGCGCCTGCGCCTGATTAAGAGACACCAGAGCCAACGCCGAGTCATATTCATACATACCGGTATGGAACAGGCCGGCAACGTAGAATTCTTTTGAGATAGGAACCATCCCGGAAGGGGTCATCCTGCCCATAGCGCTTATGATCGTGACAGGATCGCCCACCCTCACCCGCAAATTGAAGGCAAGCTCCCTGCCCAGGATTATCCCCGCGCGCCTGACCTCCACCTTTGTCCCGAAATCGTCCGGCTCGATGGTGATTTTCGTATAGCGATCCTGCAGGAATTTCAGTTCGCCATCTTCCATGAATTTTTTTATATCGGAGGTCTTGCCGGGACTGCTGACATCGATTCCGCGCAGAGCCACTCCCGCCACTTTTTCTGACGATGTGGCAATGACCTGGTTGAAGATAAATGCGGAGGCTGATTTCACGTCTTTCACCGACAAGGCCGTGGCGACAACCTTTTTTACAGCGCTTTTATCAAGAGAGGAAGAGCGGGCGGTGACCAGGATATGCGAATTGGCTCCCACGATTTTTGCCTTAATATCATCCTGGGCGCCTGTCATAACCGCCAGCACCACAATAAGAGCTGTAACGCCGATGGCCACGCCGAACACGGATATTATGGTAATCAGCGATATGAAAGCCTGCTTTCTTTTCGCTTTCAGGTACCTCAGGCTTATAAACCATTCGTAAGACATATTGGTTTTACATTATATCGCAGTCGCCAAGGTGACGGGAAATTTTACAGCCCTTACCTGAGCCCGGAAATCTCGTCGTCGAGACGTTTAAAAAACTCCCTCATAAACTTGTCCCTGCCCTCGGCGATCTTTTTGCCCGTTTTCGTATACATCCTCCCTTTTACGCGCAAAAGTTTGGTTGAAAACTCGTACCGGGCCGTGTCGTCAGGCCCGAAAGGCTCCACATCGTCCGGTTTTACGTCAGGATCGTCGAGCCTCGCTCCTATCTCGCCCGAAAACAAGAACGCCCTCGCTATCCCCACACTCCCTATAGAATCGAGTTTATCAGCGTCAAACAAAACTTTGGCTTCAATCGATTGCGGATTATGGTCGCTACGGAACCGGTGAGTCAATATGCAATGGGTCACTTGGCCTGTAAAATCAGGGTCAGCGTTTTCTTCTTTTAATATCTCTTCAGCCATTTTGGCGCCCACCTTCGCATGGCATTTTACGCCATTGCCATTGTCACACTCGTATCTTCCAATATCGTGAAGGAGCGCAGAGGCCAGAAGAACAGTCATGTCACAGTTTTCTTCATGGCCGATAAGCTGGCAAAGCCCGTAGACCCTCTGGACATGATCCCAGCCGTGGGAGCCTCTGGCGCCTGCAAAGCGCTCTTTTGCCCTGATTTCCAAAACATCTATTAAATCGGAATTGAACGGCATAGCTCAACATTAAGGGAACTGTTAATAATTGCTTTCGTCGCGAAAGCGAGCGAAAAGTCGTCAGGCGAAGCGGCAAGACAAAATGGCCGCAAGCGTAGTAGTAACTACTCTGAGGACGATTTTGACTCGTCAACGAATTTGACTCGTCAACGAATTTGACTCGGCAACGAAGCATGGCGC
>DRJW01000129.1 GCA_011052055.1 Nitrospirota bacterium | reverse complement strand
GTGTTAAGGCCTATTTCCGTTAGAATCTTCGACCTGGGGTATCGCGGGTCATCTCCTGCAGTCACGAACCATAAAGGCTCGCCACGTTCAAACGCCTGTCCGTTTAACCCTTCACCAGGCCGAAACGCCATTGACTCTGTGACTTTAACAAGCGGCTCAAACCGTTTCAGGTCGGAGGCTATCCATACTCCACTTGTGACCAGAGCGTCCGATTTATCCAGCATAAAAAAGTGCCCCACTTCCCACCCGGTGTAGCCGCATACCTTTTCCAGGCAGGCGCGCATCGCCTCGTTAATCGTGACAGCTTCATTGGCCGAGATGGCTATCTCCTGCTGGAGCCTGGCGAGGCCGGTCATATTTTCAAGCTTTTCAGCCATCTTGTTAAACGCCGATCCTATTTACCCGATCTCCGTTTTCGTTTTCAGCTTGGCGCGTTCCTTTAGATCGCCTTTTTCCAGTTTCCCTATGGAAACCAGTAGCGTGTTGAGAGGGCGCAATTGCAAATTCATCGAGAAAAAAATGAGAAGCAGGCTTAGACCGGCTACAAAAACAAGCGCGAACATCCCTTTTTCTATTGTCAAAGCCCAGGACGCGGATACCTGAGACTCAGGTATGCGTATCATAAAAACCATATATCGATCATTGTCGCCTGCGTTATAGAATATTTTCCGCCATACCCGGTACTCTTTGAGTTGCTCATCCCAGTGAATCATGGAATCCTGCTTTTCCAGGTTGACCTTCAGCTCCGGCTCGTCGGTGAGCAGGTTTGCGCCATGCCCAAGATCTTTTCCAAACAAAAGCTTTTCATCCCAGTGATGCAGGTATGTCCCATCCTCTTCAATCACCAGAAAACCGGAGCCGGGATCGGAAGTTATAGAGCCGAAAAGCATTCTGGCGTCTACATTAAGAATAATGATTCCCATAACCTCGCCGCTTTTAAGGACGATTTTTTTCGCGACACGGAATGTCAGAGTATGCGGAACAGACAGCAGGCCCATTTCTCTGTTGAGAGACGGGGGTGAGATAAACGCCCATGCTGACTGGCTTTTCATCGCGAGCTTGAAATAATCTCTCCCTGATTTATTCTGAAGGTTTTGATAAGGGACTTCTACTATCTGGCCGTCTTTTCTTTCAACGCGGACTATTTCCTGCCCGGTGGCGTTAATCAGCCTGAGCGTCATATAATGATCGTTCACCTCCAGCTCGGTTCTTAAATCGGCCGCCAGATGGCTGTAAAAATCGCTTTCGTAAAAGCTGGGGGAAGGGATATTTTCGGCAAGAGGCATTGTGTCATCAATATCGGCGCTCAGTAAGACGTTTATATGCTTTAAAGCTACGTCGATTCCCGATACGGTAAAGTTCAAGGCGAATGACGCTTTTTCGGCCCTCTCGTGAAGCTGAGCCGCCACCTTGCCAAGGATTTCTATTTTTAAATCTTTGTCGAGCTTCGCCTTGTAATGGTTGACGATTATACCTGTCGGAACGAATATCAGCAGAATTATCAAAATGTTGATCCGGACGCTTAACCTATTCAGAAACTCTGTGGTTCTCAAAAGTGCGCTTTCTCCTTTTGTTACATTTCTACTCAGGATTACATTGTATCGCAAGGGATTACATGTTCGCAATTTCCGGCTGGCTAAAACCTGGTAGTTGTGGCCTTAATCGCTTGTTTTCCTGAAATTTTGTGACAAAGCCTGTCTGCTTGAGGCAAAATATGAAGCAATGGAGAATAAACGCATACTAATAGTGGACGACACCCCGGAAAACGTGGAGCTGTTGTCAGTCTTGATTGAGCGCAACAACTGGGCCTACAAATCGGTCAACAGCGGCGCCGAGGGACTGAAAATGATGGAAAAAGAGCCATACGATCTTGTGCTGGCCGATCTTATGATGCCGCACATGAACGGGCTTGAACTGCTCGACAAGATCAAAGAGCTTTGGCCTGCGACCGAGGTTGTGATAATTACCGCCTTCGGCTCTATCCCGACAGCGATCGAGGCTATCAAAAAAGGCGCCTACACTTATCTTTTAAGGCCTTTTGAGCCGGAGGAAGTGGAGCTGACCATAAAAAAGATATTTGAATTCCAGAACATCAGATCCGAAAACAGAATGCTCCGCGAAGAGCTTTCCCGGATACTTAAATACGACACAATCGTTAGCAAAAGTTTCACGATGAAAAAAATATTCCAGCAGATAGACAGCATCGCCAAGACCAGCTCCACGGTATTGATACAGGGCGAGTCTGGCGTCGGAAAAGAACTGATAGCAAGGGCGATCCACAACAAAAGCCAGAGGGCGGATCAGCCGTTTATAAAAGTCTCCTGCGCCGCTCTTTCCGAGCATCTTCTCGAATCGGAGCTTTTCGGCCACGAGAAAGGGGCGTTTACCGGAGCCATTTCCTTGAGGAAAGGCAGATTTGAGCTGGCCGACAAGGGCGCCCTGTTTTTAGATGAGATAGGAGAAATCTCGCTTCCCGTTCAGGTAAAACTTTTGAGGGCCACCCAGGAGCGCGAATTCGAGCGCGTAGGAGGCGCGGCTACTTTAAAAACGGACGCCAGAATCATTTCCGCCACCAATAAAAACCTGACTGAAGAAGTCGCCAAAGGAGCTTTTCGCGAAGACCTTTTTTACCGTCTCAATGTCATTACGCTCGAAATCCCTCCATTAAGGGAGCGCAGAGAGGATATATCCATGCTCGTGTATCATTTTCTGAAAAGATTCAGCGAAGAGATGAACAAGGATGTTAACGCCATCTCCGACGAAGCCCTCGGTGTAATCTCCAGGTATGAATGGCCCGGCAACATCAGGGAATTACAAAACGTCATCGAAAGAGCGGTTGTGCTATCTACAAGCCAGACCATAGAGATATCCGATCTGCCTGAAAATATCCGGCCC
>DRJW01000128.1 GCA_011052055.1 Nitrospirota bacterium | reverse complement strand
GTAATCTCATGCCTTTGCAAACCAAGTGGTTGGAGATTGCCACGTCGCTTACGCTCCTCGCAATGACAGTAAAACAGTACTTTTTCAGAGGTCTCATCCGATAAGTTACATGAGATAGTTAGTTTCCTGGCAAAAAGTTACTCTGCGGGGCGCTTTAGCATCAAGATATTGTCTTTGCATGTTTGACAGCATATGTTCAGGGCGTTATGTAGCGCGTCAAGGGCGGTAGCCTGTCCAAATTTATCCTGATAATTATTCAAAATAGTACTATGTAATCATGTGTGGTATCGCGGGGATTGCAAATGGAGCAAATGAAAATCAGATATCCCAAAAGACTCTTGAGGAGATGATATCGATACTAAAGCACCGGGGGCCGGATGAATGCGGTATATATAAAGATAATCACGCAGGGCTTGGGCACGCGAGATTAAGCATCATTGACATAAAGACTGGCGCTCAGCCAATGAGCAATGAAGATAAGTCTGTTTGGATTACGTTTAACGGAGAAATATTCAATTATCCAGAGCTACGTGAAGATTTAATCAAAAAAGGCCACACATTTAAATCTAAATCGGATACAGAGGTGGTTATTCATCTTTATGAAGAGCATGGCGTGGAATGCCTGCAATATCTTATCGGACAATACGCATTCGCAATATGGGATAAATATAAAAAAGAAATGTTTCTCGCAAGAGACAGGTTGGGGATCAGGCCGCTTTATTTTACAAACTTCAGTGGTAGTTTATATTTTGCCTCAGAAATCAAAGCCATATTCACAGCATGCGACATTAGTCGGGAAATTGATCCAAAAGCGCTAAATCAAATATTCACTTTCTGGCATCCTGTGTCTCCACGAACGGCCTTTACAAATATTTATGAATTGCCTCCAGGTAATTACCTCACGTATAAAAATAACGAAATTACAATAAAGCAGTATTGGGATTTACATTATCAGAATGACATGATGGACTGCAGTTTCGCTGAGGCGTCTGAAATTCTTCAAGAGAAGTTGCTCGAATCTCTGAAGCTACAGCTTAGAGCGGATGTTCAAATAGGATATTATTTGAGTGGGGGGCTTGATTCCGCATCCGTCGTAGCTTTATCACAGAAGCTAGGATCATCTAATATAAAAACATTTTCTGTCGCCTTTGAGGATGATGAATATGATGAAAGCTCATACCAGAAGATATTGGTGGATACGTTAGGAACAGAACATAAAGAGATACGGTGCTCGTATGAAGATATCAGCGCCAACTTCCCGGAGGTTATTTGGCATACAGAAAAACCGATACTGAGGACGGCCCCAGCGCCCTTATTTTTATTGTCAAAACTTGTAAGAGAAAATAATATCAAGGTAGTCATGTCAGGTGATGGCGCTGATGAAGTTCTTGGTGGATACGATATATTTAAAGAGACCAAGATTTTAGAATTCTGGGGTAAGCGTCCAGACTCAAAATGTCGCCCATTGTTGCTAAAAAAATTATATCCGTTCTTGCCTGCGTATCAATCGCAATCAAAAGAATACAGGGAAGCCTTTTTCAAAAAGGCGCTTGACGGCTCATCAGACCGGTTTGTCTCTCATAGAGCCCGTTGGGATATGATATCCAAGGTTAAATTATTATTTTCTGAAAGGATAAAATCAGTCATCAACGGGGAGTCGCCTGAGATGGATCTTTCGAATATGACGCCGCGAGAATTCTCAAATTGGAAGCCCATTAATCGGGCTCAATATCTAGAATTAAAATACCTTCTTCCCGAATACATTCTTTCTTCCCAGGGAGATAGAGTCGCAATGGCTCATGCGGTGGAGTGCCGCTTCCCGTTTCTTGATCACCGCGTTGTCGAGTTTTGCGCAAGAATACCGCTTCACTATAAAATCAAGGGTCTGAACGAAAAATATATATTAAAGAGGCTTATGAAGGAGTATCTTCCAAAAAAAATTATAAAGAGAGCGAAAAAACCTTATTTGGCTCCAGACTCAAGAAGTTTTTTTTCCAATAATAAAGTACCAGAATATATCTATGAGTCGCTAAGTGAAAAGAATATTAAAAAATATGATTATTTTAAATACAAGTCAGTCTCTCATCTGGTTAATAAATGTATGAATAAAGGTGTGGTCGGCTTTAAAGACAATATGGCGATGGTGGGTATACTATCCACACAAATTCTTCACAAACATTTTTGCGACGAATTTCCCAGGAGCGGAAATGTTATAAACAACATAAATGTTATGCGGTAATTAAAATTACTTATGGAACAAAAAGAAAATACGAGAGACAAAATATACAACTTCATTATTGAAAATTATCTTTTTGGTGATACTGATACAGAGCTAAAAGACGACGAGTCTTTGCTCGCAAAAGGGATAGTTGACTCAACCGGTATCCTGGAGCTTGTATTGTATGTAGAAAAGACATTCAATATTAAGGTTAAAGATGAGGATATGATACCGGATAACCTGGACTCAATTAACCAAATTGTACGATACATAAATGATAGTCCGCATAGATGACGGGCCAAAATTATGCTTGTACATGAATTTTTGGAAAATAGCGCAGGGAAGCTCCCGGACAAAGTGGCTCTTATTACGGAAACAGGACGTTATAACTATCGCCTGATTGAGGAGAAGTCGCGTAAAATATCAGAAGCCTTAATGGCGGATGGCCTCAATAAAGGAGATCGAGTAGCTGTATTTATGGATAATTCTTTAGATGCGGTAGCGGGTATATTTGGAATATTAAAAGCAGGAGGCGTTTTCGTAATAATTAACCCGACAACAAAGGTTGATAAACTAACATATATATTAAATCATTGTCAGGCTTCAATGATGTTCAGCTCACAAGACAAGCTCTCGATGATAACTAAGTGTCTCAGAAATATCTTGTCATTAAAGTCTATTTACGTTTCCGGATATGGCGCCAATCTTGTTGATACCGCCGGGAAAAGGATAATTTATCTAAAAGATATCTTTTGTGGAAAAATAGTAAATCCGGCGGCTCCGGTCATACGCGCAACTGATCTTGCTTCTATAATATATACTTCCGGGTCAACTGGCGTGGCCAAAGGTGTCGTGATGACACACCATAATATGGTGTCATCAGCAAATTCAATTACACAATACCTTAGAAGCTCATCCAGCGATATAGTGCTAAGCGCTCTCCCCTTGTCTTTTGATTATGGACTTTATCAGGTAATTATGGCTTTCAAGGTTGGCGCCACAGTTATCTTGAAGAAGGCTTTTGGATATCCCTATAGAGCGCTTGAGACAATTGTTAAAGAAAAAGTCACCGGTTTCCCGATTGTTCCAACAATATCCGCCCTTATCACTAAAATGGAAAACCTGAAAAATATGAAATTTGACTGTCTGCGATATATTACAAACACAGGCGATGCTCTACCGGCGGATCATATAAAAAAGCTAAGGAAAATATTTCCGAAGACTAAAATATATTCAATGTACGGACTTACAGAATGCAAGCGCGTAACGTATCTTGATCCTGACCAAATTGAGTCTCGGCCCACATCTGTGGGTAAACCGATGCCGGGAGTGGAGACATTTGTGGTGGATAATTGCGGAAAAAGCGTAGGGCCCAATGTGGTTGGTGAGTTGGTGGTAAAGGGGCCAAACGTGATGCAAGGTTACTGGAATATGCCTGATGAAACTGATAAATTCTTGAAATATATAAAGGCTACCACTGACCGGGTTCTTTTTACAGGAGACTTATTTCACTATGACAAAGAAGGATTTCTTTACTTTGTTGGCCGAAAGGGGGAGATGATTAAGAGTTGCGGCGAGAAGGTAAGCCCAAAAGAAGTCGAAAATGTGATTCACGGCATGCCGTCTGTCTCAGAGGTCGCTGTCGTAGGCGTAGATGACCCGGTTTTGGGGCAAGCGATCAAAGCCTACGTTGTTAAGGTAAATGAGGTTGATATAACAAATGGAGATATAAAGAAATACTGCGCGAAGCGTCTGGAAGATCACATGGTTCCGAAATATATAGAATTTAGAAGTAGCCTGCCGAGAACTGAAACCGGAAAGGTTTCAAAATCCGCGCTTATATAAAATAAACAGCTGATATCAATGACCCTCCGCTATGGATAACGCCTTAACTATAGATGTAGAAGACTATTACATGGTTTCATCATTCGCCGATAAAATCAGCTATGATGACTGGGGATCCTTTGAAAGTCGCGTTGAGCGAAATACACAAACCATATTAAACCTGCTTGATGAATATAAGGTCAAGGCCACCTTCTTTGTTCTTGGCTGGGTATGTAATAAATATCCGAAATTGGTGAAAGAAATTCATCAGGCTGGACATGAAGTGGCCAGTCATGGATACAGCCACAGATTGATATACAACTTAACCAGAAATGAATTTAGAGAAGATATCAGGAGAGCCAAGGAAAGCCTTGAGGATACCATTGGAGCGGAAATATATGGGTTCAGGGCGGCTAGCTATTCAATCATACGAGAAACTTTGTGGGCTTTGGATATTTTAATGGAGGAGGGATATATTTATGATTCAAGTATATTCCCTGTGCACCATGATCGTTACGGGATGCCAGATTCTGACCGGTTCCCGCATACCATAAGCAGAAATGGCGCTAAAATACAGGAGTTCCCCCTTTCAACTTACAGGATATTTGGGCTAAATATCCCGGTGGCAGGTGGGGGATATATGAGATTGCTACCTCTTTACTTTATGAAAAAGGCAATAAATAGTATTAACAAAGCTGAAAAAAAGCCCTTTATCCTGTATCTGCATCCGTGGGAGATTGATCCAAATCAACCCAGAATCAAGGGGACGTGGATTTCAAATATACGGCATTACCAAAATATCAAAAGCGCCTACCCTAAACTTGAAGCTCTCCTTAAAGGATACAAATTTAAACCACTTGCAGAATTTATAAGCGATGACATATAACGCAAACGCTTCATCGATATCATTTGCCCGCATTTCGCTGTCCAAAGGCAGTTTAAAATGGCTTTTGCTGGGAGCTGTATTTGTGGGTGTATATTTCAACACCCTGTCAGCGTTGATAGGGATGTGGTTTAGTAGCAATGACAACCTTTACGGCTTGTTCATTCCGCTTATGAGCATTTATATCGTGTGGTCTGACAGAAAAAGATTACATACTATACAAATAGAGCCACAAATAGCCGTAGGTGTTGTTGTAACGCTCATAGGTAGCATGTCGCTATATGTGGGGCAGATCAGTAATGTCATTGTTGTTGAGTTATTTTCGTTAACTATTATCATTCCGGGGTTAATATTATTAATCTTTGGTTGGAAGATGCTAAAAGCGCTGTGGCTACCACTAATTTACCTCATCTTTATGTTTCCACTT
>DRJW01000127.1 GCA_011052055.1 Nitrospirota bacterium | reverse complement strand
GCGCCATGCTTCGTTGCCGAGTCAAATTCGTTGACGAGTCAAATTCGTTGACGAGTCAAAATCGTCCTCAGAGTAGTTACTACTACGCTTGCGGCGATTTTGTCTCGCCGCCTCGCCTGACGCCTTTTTGCTCGATTTCGCTACGAAAGCGCTTTTTAGAGGTTCCCTAATGACAATGGCGGCTAAAGAGAGTTATATCCAAAGCATGTTCGCCGAGCGGATCGGCGGCGGCCGGTTCGGCAAGGATACGACAATATACAAGTTTGAGAAGATCAAACGGGCGAAAAAAGAGGCGATGGACAAAAATCCCGGCGCCGAGTTGATCGACATGGGCGTTGGTGAGCCGGACGAAATGGCGGACGTCCAGATCGTGAACAGGCTTCGGGACGAAGCTGGAAAACCTGAAAACAGGGGTTACGCGGACAACGGAAGCGCCGAGTTCAAACAAGCGGCTGTAGACTATCTAAAACAGGTCTTCGGCGTTGACGGGATCGATCCTGCGGCGGAGGTGAACCATTCCATAGGCGCAAAACCGGCCCTTGCGATGATACCTCTTGCGTTCATTAACCCCGGCGACCTTATGGCGCAGACGATCCCCGGCTATCCCGTGATGGCTACCCACGCCAAATATCTGGGCGGCGAAGTGTTAAACCTTCCTTTAACGCAGGAAAATGGATTCTTGCCTGATTTAAGTTCGATTCCCGATGAAAAAGCGAAGCGCCTGAAACTTCTTTACATCAACTATCCGAACAACCCGACCGGCGCCAGGGCGACACCTGCGTTTTATGACAAGGTGGTAAGGTTTGCAAGCGACAATGGAGTAGTAGTTATTCAGGACGCGGCCTACGCGGCGCTGACCTACGGTGAGAAACCATACAGTTTCCTCTCCGTAGACGGAGCGAAAGATGTGGGGATCGAAATACACTCGCTCTCTAAAGCCTACAACATGACCGGGTGGCGGCTCGCTTTTGTGGCGGGAAACGCGCTGGCGGTAAACGCTTTTGCCGCCGTGAAGGATAACTACGATTCAGGCCAGTTCCTGGCCATCCAGAAAGCCGGAGTCACCGCGCTTTCAAACCCTGAAATTACTCAAAAGACTGTCGCCAAGTATGAGCGGAGGCTGACTCTGCTCGTCGAGGCTTTAAACAAGGCGGGCTTTAGCGCCAGCAAACCTGCAGGCACGTTTTATCTCTACGTAAAAGCTCCAAGATCGATAGAGGGGGGGGCTTCGTTTGAAAACGGCGAGGCTTTCTCGCAGTGGATGATAAGAGAAAAGCTGATATCGACCGTTCCCTGGGACGACGCGGGAAATTTTGTGCGGTTCTCCGTAACTTTCGCGGCGAAAGGGCTAGAGGATGAAAAAAGGGTGATGGACGAAATATCCAACCGGTTGCGGGGGCTTAAATTCGTTTTTTAGGCTGTTAGAGCGGTACATGGAAGTACCGCCATTTTTCAGGAACGGAAAGTGATTGAAAAATGAGGAAAAGCGGAAACCGCGCTTTTAGCTTTTCCAGCAAAAAAAGCCAGGGAAGGACTTTTTTGGCAAACTGTTAATGAAAAGGCAGGTCATTGTGGCTGTCGTTTATCTTTCTATCGGGTCGAACATGGACGACCCTGAAGGTTCGGTCGCCGGGGCCATCGGGGAAATCCTCAAAGACGAAGGCGTAGAGCTTATCGGGCAGGGGGGCTATTACGAAACGGAGCCGCAGGGAAAGCTCGATCAGCCCTGGTTTGTGAACACGGCGGTCGCTCTAAAAGTGGATTTCTCCGCCGGGGCGGCGCTTGACAAAATAAAGGAGATCGAAAACAAAATGGGTAGAAAGCGGTCGGTCAAATGGGGCCCACGCAAGATTGATATAGACATCATTTTTTACGATGATCTTATTGTCGACACCGCAGATCTGAAAATACCGCATCCCCTCGCCGCAGAACGCAGGTTCGTATTGCGACCATTAAAAGATATCGACCCGGACTTAACCCATCCCCAGCTTGGTAAAACCGTGTCCGAATTGCTGAATGAAATCCCGGAAGGTCGACAACGCATGCGAAAAATCGAGGCGCCATAAGAAATGAGCCGCTACATCGCCATAGAAGGGCCCATCGGAGTCGGCAAATCGAGCCTGGCAAAAATGCTGGGGGAGCGGTTCGAGGTGGAGCCGATATATGAGCAGGTGGAGGAAAACCCGTTTCTCGACTCGTT
>DRJW01000126.1 GCA_011052055.1 Nitrospirota bacterium | reverse complement strand
GGCGGCGGGCCGGGGGCCGGGCCGGTGTGCGTGACAAAAGAACTGGAGCCGTTTTTGCCCTCCCCTGTAATCGTCCATGAAAACGGAGTTTACCGGCGCGATTACGACAGGCCGCAAAGCGTGGGGCGTATGAGCGGTTTTCACGGCGCCGTCGGTGTGCTCATACGGGCGGCGGCTTATATTCTCAGCATGGGGGCGGATGGCCTTAAACAGGCGACTGAAGCGGCGGTCATAAACGCAAACTATATAAAAGCGCGGCTAAAAGACCATTACCACTCGCCCTATCCGGGCCGGTCAATGCACGAGCTGGTGCTTTCCGACAAGATACAAAACGAACATGGCGTAACGACCCTGGATATCGCGAAAGCTCTGATCGACAGGGGGTTTCATCCTCCCACCATCTATTTCCCGCTGATAGCCAAAGGCGCGATAATGATAGAGCCGACGGAGACTGAAAGCCGGGAGACGCTGGACGATTTTTGCGACGCCATGATAGATATCGCCGAAAAAGCCGTATCGGACTCCGGCTCACTACACAAGGCGCCGGAAAACACGGCTCGAAACCGGCTTGATGAGACCACCGCCGCCCGCAACCCGCAACTTCGATGCGATTCTTGCGGATAGAGGTTCCCCTCAGTAAATATATCCAGGAGTGAGCTCCACATAACGACTCTTCCTGTCATCGCGAGGCTGACATAAGGAAGCCGTGGCGATCTCTGATTGCAATTAAACATTGGGAAAACCATCTGGAGATTGCTTCGGTCGCTTTCGCGATGTGGCCGCGCCACCTCCCTCGCAATGACAATTAGATAATACTTTTTAAGAGGTCTCTATGTTCAGGTTTTTCGCGCCTTAGACAGTTTTGAGCAACGTGATGCAGAAGATACACCCGGCGCCAGGAATAGACTCGACCGTCAGCTCTCCTCCGTGCGCCTTTATAATATCGTAGCTTAACGGCAGGCCCAGCCCGGTTCCCTTTTCCCCGGCCGTTCCAATACCGGAAGTCTTCTCTTCATGTTTAAAAAGGTCTTTTATGACGCTTTCCTTGATTCCGGCGCCGGAGTCTTTAACCGCAAGCGTTGGTTTGTCCCAGGATGGAACAAACACTGTTATCTTGTCGCCTGAGCCGCAAAACTTGACGGAGTTGCCGATAAGATTGTTTATTACTTCACCGATCAAATAGGGGTCGCCATGAAACTTGGCGCCCTCCGGAATTTCGCTTATTATCTGGATTTCTTTTTCATCGGCCAGGGGCTTGAAGCCTTCGATACAGGCATTGACCGTTATGTGTATGTCAAACTGTTTTCGTTCAGGCTTGATCCGCCCGGTTTGAAGTTTGCTGATATCCAGCAGACGGTCTATCATGTTCACCATGTTTTCACCGCTTTTAATGGCGCGCCGGCAAATATTTTTCTGATTTTCGCTCAAATTACCCCCGGTTTTACTAACCAGAACTCCCATCATTCCGATTATTACCGTTAATGGCGTTCTCAGATCGTGCGCCACCAGCGATACAAACTTGTCTTTAATTTTTGTCGCCTCCTCCGCCTTTTCTTTAGACGCCCTCAGCGCGCCCTCCGCTTGCTTGCGTTTTTTGATATCGTGAAACGCTATGACCGCTCCGGTTATTCCTTCTCCATTTTTTATAGGAGTAACAACGATGGCGGCGAAAAAAAACGTTCCGTCTTTACACACAATACGCAATTCATGCATTTTGTGCGGAGCGCCCGTTTTGAGAGTTTTCGTCAAAAGCCGTTCGCTGACAGGTATCGGCTTGCCGTCTGCTTCGTACACTTCCACTACTTCGGAAATAAGTTTGCCGAGTAATTCCTTTTCCGACCACCCCATTAAACGCTCCGCCTCCGGGTTCATAAATGTCACCCTGCCTTCCTTGTCCGACACGTACACACCTTCGCCTAAAGCCGAAGTGATGTCGCGCAATTTATTTTCGCTTGCGGCCAATTTATCCGCTTTTTTCTGAATACGGCGGGTAAGCGGCCGGAAAATAAACAGACTTTCGAGTACAAGGACTATAAGAATAAGAGCTAATATGCCTCCCGCCAGCGCCTGCAGTTTGGTGATATCTATCTCGGCCTCTTTCTGGTACCGCCGCACCAAGGTATCCAGCGATTGGAGCAGGGGATTATGGGACTCGTCCTCGATAAGATTCACGTAAGGATTCCCATGAACCAGATTTTCAACCGGATCCTCCGCCAGGGCGCGGGCGGCGGCGACAAAAGCAACGACATGTTTATCCAGGCGCAGTGGAGGCTTAAAATAGATTGCCCGGACAGCCGGTGAAGGGGCGCCGGGGAGGCCAAGCTCCGAATCGCCCGCAATAAGTCCCTCGTGCGACTTTTCCATCAAGTCGGCGTTTTCTTTTAGCAATACGCGGATCTTCTCCTTCTCCTCCTCATGGATCAGGTCGTGGGCCAGTTTGCCAATTCGCTGGCTCAGCATCCGCTGGCGACCGCTCACATTGATAACGGCGGCGCTGGTTTCAAAAGTTTTCAGGCTTATATACAGGCCTAAAAAACTGATAAGGGCAAAAAAAGCGATAAGAAAGATAGCCAGTGAGTACCCGCCAGTCATCACGGCTGTGAAATAGCCTATTGAGGAGCCAGAAGCGGTCTGATCGCGCTGTATGGAGCCGGTTTTCATTTTATCCAGGCCTGGTTAAATTGATAGCGCGATAAGGAGTCAAATGAGCTAAGGCCTAATAAAACTGGCAAACGTAAAGGCGGGTTTGCCGGGCGGGAATCATAAAGTGGCCTGGAATTCTCTCTCTCTCTCAAAGGTAGCAAGTATAAAAAATCAAGCCGTGCCTCGCTTATGGCGCGCATCACGATCCCCCCTAAAGTATCTGAATAACCACCTTATGGTAAATTACAGCTTTGGGCTTTCTTTACTCTACCAACCATAACAAGTCCAGCCTAGCCACTATTGTACGAAATAGTACCACAAAAAGGCGCATATTAGACATACCATTAAATTCAAAAAATCCGTGAGCTCCCTTTAGATGATATAATATCTTTATAAACAAGTCTATAGATAATTACGGTTTATGATATTGCGATTGAAGCTACTTCAATATTTTGATATTGCTTCGTATCAACCCGGTTACAGGCTATCAGGCGATTCTCCTTGCCGCTATCAGAGTTCGCTCCCATGTTTTAATCGGATATTAGCGTTGAAGACTTTACATGCAATTGAATTGTTTTTAGATAAAAAACGGGAGGCGCCTTCGCGCCTCCCGTTTTCATTTAGTAATAAAAAAAGGATTTACTCCATATCGAACTAGAACCTGCGTGAGAATCCGAACTGGAGAGAGGAGCCACCCAGCGAAATTTTTGTCCCGGTGGCAGGATCAGTAATCTCATTTTTGACCAGGTTTACGTAAGATAGATGCCCCTGCCAGTTCTGGCCAATGTTCAGCGTGCCGCCGACGCTATAGTGGTCTTGCGCGACTGCCGGCAGAGCGGTGTTGGCAAAAGCCTTGTCATCAGGAACGGCGGAGCTTCCACGGTTATAGCCAGCCCTGAGCCAGCCTACGTCGCCAAGCTTGTACTGCGCGCCAATCGCTATGACGCTGACATCCTGCCAGCCAAAATTAAGCGTCGCGGAGTCTACGGTGGCGCCTGTCGGAGCTCCACCGGAGAAGATGTCGAATTTACCTTTCAAATCCACCTTATCGTAAGCGGCGCTGAAGTTAATCCATTTATAATCAGCTGTTATGGTGAGGGAGCTGGTTGGCTTTACCGCAATACCAATGGCGTATTGTTGCGGGAAATCGAGCCCCATTTTATATATTCCATCCTTGCTTCGAAGGCCGTTGCCGGTCGCCGGATTTATATTCGTATACGCCCCGGCGCCGAGCCTGTATTTCATATCGGCCATGGACTGGTTTGAGATGTAGGAGACACCGATTGAAATCATCTCGTTGACATCATAAAGGGCGCCTACCGTAAACCCGTATCCCATTGCGCCTTCGGCTGTGGGCGCGTTTAAACCGC
>DRJW01000125.1 GCA_011052055.1 Nitrospirota bacterium | reverse complement strand
CCACAGCCGATATGATCCGGGACGATGACCCGATATTTGTCTTTAAGGGCAATGACAAGTTTACGGTAATAAAAAGACCATGTAGGATTCCCGTGAATAAGAACAAGCGCCGGAGCGCCCGGTGGCCCCTCGTCGAGATAACTTAATTTGAATCCATCTACATCCAGAGTTTTTGGCTCAAAGGGGTATTCGGATTTTATGGTGTCTAGTTTGAAATTCATAATCGCGCAGTCTGAGCCGAGGCGTTTTTTATATTCTTAATTTTCCAGTCCAAGCATCATGCAGTTAAGACCGGAGCCTATGCCGAGAAGGACGGCTTTATCACCCCGTTTTACCAGCCCTTTCTCCAAACCGATACCAAGCGTGATCGGCAACGATACGGAGCCTATGTTTCCAAGATAACTTACGGTGGCGAAATCGATTTCCATGTTCAGGCCTATCGATTCGTATAAAAGTTTCCGATGGGCCGCACCCACCTGATGCGTAAAAGCCCTGGCGATATCATTGTTCTCCCAGCCCATAGCTTTTTTAAACTCGTCCCATGTCTCCTCAGCCAAAGCACAACCGGCTTTTAAAAGCTCCTCTGAGTCGGTTGACATCAGCGGAGAGAAACCCTCCCCTGCGCCCTGATCCACCGAGGATTTACAAAGGTGGGCGTCTTTGGTGGCGCACCTGGCCACGCCACCGGCCAGCCGCATGCCGCCAGGCGCCAGAGCGCTTTTCGCCAGAACCACAGCGGCCGCTCCGGAGCCTATGGTGAGGGAGGCGAAAGCCGGTTTTACGCTTTGACGTGTGTGGGATTTGTTCGAGAGGAGGTCATTTATTGTCGATTCCACAAGCGCCTCTCCCATTTCGCCCGCCACGATGACACCGGCTTCCACCTGTCCAAGCTCTATCATGTTAGCCAGCGTCACCATGCCATCGAGCACGCCGAGGCATGCGTTTGAAATGTCGAAAATCAGAGCGTTCGGGGAAAGCTTCAGGCCGTTATGGACGACATTGGCCGTCGCAGGCTCCAGAAAATCACGGCAAACTGAAGTGTGAAACAGCGCGCCGAATTTATCAACGGGAATACCGGATGCGAAGATCGCCTTTGCTCCCGCCTTAACAGCAGTAGAGCTCGGTCTTTCACCCTCCCCCCAGAAGCGGCGCTCTTTTATGCCGGTCATCATCTCCAGCCTCCCTTTCGGTAGCTTCAGACGCTCGTATACTGGGCTTAAACGCTCTTCAATTTCGTCCGACCTGATAACATTTGGAGGCAGTTCATAGCCCACCGCCGCAATGGATACTTTTGTGTAGCGCATAAAAACGTTTTTATCCCTGATTTTTAATAGAACTTTTGATTTTAATGGTCATCTATTAGTTTTGCAAAACAATACGGGGCGGTTATTGCCCGAACCTGTCATTTTCTGGATGCGTAGCGGTGTCGAAATAGCTGTTAGATATTGATCTCACCCTCTTTAAACACAATCGCCTCGAAGACTTCAAACTCGGTGTCTTTGCGCCAATCGTTCTCTTTAAACCCTGCTTTCACGCTCAAATGAGATAATGTCGCCGCCAGATCCCATTTTTGCTCCACCGCTACCTGAGGTAAAAAAAGCGCTTGTAGCCCCCTTTTTCTTAAAATAACGCCATGCGTCCCCAGCTTGATATCCTCCCACGAATCGACGGGAGCGGGTGGCGTAAGAACAGAAATTTCTATCTCAATCTGATCCAGCTCATCACATGTTACCGGACTAAATCGCGGGTCTTTGAAAGCGGCGCTGAGCGATGCGGATATAACAGCGTCGTAAAGCTGTTTTACCGCTCCTGGAAACCCGATGCATCCCCTCAGTTTTCCATCTTTGTGAAGAGAGACAAAAACGCCACGTCTATCCAGGAGACCAGGAGGTACGTCGTCTGTCTGCGGCTCGAATATTTGACCCTCAGCTTCAGTTGTTATTGCGCGTCTTGCGGCTGAGAGTAATATTTTTTTTTCCGATTCCGGCAAATCTTTTTTCATCGCCACGCTCTTTTTATACACCTTGTACGGCGTTTTACCAGCGCCCTTCTACAGTCTCGTTCAGTTTTAATCGATATTCAAGAAGATTTGAAATTTCCGAAAAATGGAGCCAGTGAGGAGCTCGATCGCCAGGGCAGGCATGGTTACAAGGAACGGAGAGGCTATGAAAATAACCGCCAACAGGGGCCACGGGGCGGCTTTCTCTAAAAAGCTACTTTAGTTTCGTAATTTTTGATTGAGCATTTACTGATTCGATAGCTTCCCCGGATTTTAAGCCCGTTTAAATCGCCCTGTTCAATAAGGCGAATGACGGTAACGGCCGAAACGCCCCACCGAAGCGCCAGTTGGGAGGTAGTATAATATTTTCTATTTTTCTCGGCGCTTGCTATGGCCTGATTTGAAGTTATGATTTGCTCATTTTTGCCTGACTGCCTCTGCCAAATATCCATCGCCACGACCTATCTAGCTGTATTAACACTTATTATAAAAGCTATGCAATACCTGTTATTTTTTTGTAGTAGAGTTAACAGCGTAATATGGTATTGTAATTTAGTAATAAAATTTGTCAAGCACAAATTATTCTTTCTAGAATATTCTTTAATGGCGGAATTATTAAAACTGGGTAAAAAGATCAGGTCAATTAGAGGCTCGCGCACTCAGCAGGAGTTTGCGAGGATTCTTGAGATAAGCCAGGGATCGATCGCCAAGTATGAAAACGGACTCGCCATGCCTCGCGCCTCCACCCTTTTCCAGATCGCCAAACTGGGAGAAATCTCAGTGGAGACTTTATTGAAAAGAGCCGATCTTGCATGCTCATCTTCCAAATCGACCCGTCCTCGAATTTCTGATGGAAATAGCGCAAACGGATCAACGGGTAATCTTGAGAATTTAATCGTATCTTTAAAAGAGATTTCTGATTTAGACTACGAGCTTGGTAAGCTTGTAGCCAACCTTGTAAAGGCTTTTTTAAAAACCGCAAAAAATCCCGATTTAGAGAAAAAGAGGAGAGATGTAGCAAAAAAGGCTATAAAAACGTTAGATTTTCCCTCTTAAGATAGCCGCCCTGCCATCTTTGACTTGAGTTTTTAATCTCTACAGGTTAAATTATGCCATTATATATGTCGATAATGTTCGATCAATCGAGACAATAATTAATAAAATATTGTCTCGCTTGGCTTCATTAACAATGTTTTTTTTGCTAATGAAGGCACGATCTTATCCTGCCTTTCTTGGTGGAACAACAGCTGTGCGATTTCCGTCGGGAACGTTTTTTAAGGATGTAGTTTATGCCCATCAAATCTAATAATCCCCAGGTTACAGAGAATTTCGATTTTGCCTCCGGACTGTCAAAAAGACAACTCATTGAAATTGACGCTTGCACCCGGTGCGGCGCATGCCTTACAGAATGTCCGGTTCAGGACGCCACAGGCGACACATCGATTTCGCCTCCCGACAAGATTGCTTTATTTAAATCGCTGTTATCACGCACAAAGGGTATGCAGGCCAAGTTTATGGGGCCCGCCCATATCAGTGAGGATGAGCTGAAACATCTTTCCAAATCGTTGTGGGAATGCACTACATGCGGCCGTTGCGGCGAAATGTGCGAGGCCGGGATATTCTCGCAGAGGTTGTGGCCTTTTCTCCGCGCGAAAATGGTGGAGCTTGGATACGGCCCATGGGAGCCGCAGAACATGATGGAAAAAGTCGTCATCGAAACCGGGAACGTTTATAACCAGCCGGCCAAAGCTCGCTACGACTGGTGGCCCAAAGAGTGCCCCACATATAAAGAAGAGGCGGAAGTCGCCTACTACACCGGATGCACGACGGCATACGAGTCCCAGCCTATGGCGATCGGTGATGTCCGGATGATGACCGCTTCGGGAATCGATTACATGATGCTCCCTCCGGAAAAGGAGATCTGTTGCGGTTTCCCTCTTTTTGTTTCTGGTCAGCACAAGATAATTCCAGACCTTGTCCGCCCGGTTATCCAGGATTACGCCGACAGGGGGGTCAAGACGCTGATAAGCTCGTGCCCTTGCTGTTGTAGCGTGATGACAAGAGACTGGCCAAGATGGTGGGGCGGTAAGTTACCGTTTAAAATTCGCCATATGTCCCAGTTCATACTGGAGAGCATTAAGGAAGGCAAGATCAAGTTCGACAAGCCTTTAAAAGAGAGAATTGTCTATGAAGATCCATGTT
>DRJW01000124.1 GCA_011052055.1 Nitrospirota bacterium | reverse complement strand
TTGAGAATACTTAAAAGACGTGTATCCGAAGGCTTCTCTACCGTGCTCATCGCCGACGGATCGCGAGGGCCGTACGAAAAACTCCAGCCTGGGTCTCTTATGCTGTCGAAACTGACAGGTTGTCCGGCGCTTCCGATGACCGTATCGTTCTCAAACTGCTGGAGGATGAAAAGCTGGGACAAGATGATGATACCCAAACCGTTTTCCAAAGCGGTTGTGGTTTACGGAGCGTCTGTTCGGATTTCTGAAAAGTGCGATTCGGCCGGGCTGGAGGAAAAACGAAAAGAGCTGGAGGCCACGCTCCACTCCATAACGAAATTCGCCGACAACTATTTCGTCAAATCATGATCCACTTCGTGTATAGCGCCGCCCTATATTTGGCTTTGCCGTTACTGTCTTTTGCGCTTGTATGGAAAATGGCGGCGCAAGGGAGGGGAGGCGAGGGATTTTTCCAGAAGTTGGGGTTTTTTCTTCCCCGCCAGACCAATCCTGTAATATGGATACACGCGGTCTCTGTGGGGGAGGCAATGGCCGCCATCGGCCTCGCAAAAGAAATTGTATCCTCGGCGCCAGGTATGCGCGTAATGTTTTCCACAACCACGCCGACAGGTCAGGCTGTGGCCCAAAAAGAGTTGAGTCCCGACGTTAACGTATTTTATTTTCCTTACGACTTTCCAGGCTCGGCGAAACGGGCCATCCGGGCGGTGAACCCGAAAGTTCTGGCTCTTGTGGACACCGAAATGTGGCCAAACATCATAAGAGCGTGCGTAAACAATGGCGGTAAAGTGGCCTTGATAAATGGCCGTGTATCCGACCGTTCGTTCCCGCGTTACCGGCGGTTTAGCTGGATTTTCAGATTCGTATTAAAAAATATTTCTCTTTTTCTGATGCAAAGTGAAATCGATGGTGAAAGGATTGTCGAAATGGGCGCCGATCCTGTGCGGGTGGAGATTGCGGGCAACATAAAGTTCGACAGACTGTCTGGAAATATTTCGGAAGATGAACGGGCCCGATTACGGCGGTCTTTAGGAATCGGGCCGAACGAGAAGGTTCTGTTTTTAGGGAGCGTTCACAAAGGAGAGGAGGCGGCCATAGGCGCAGTTTTAAAAGTCCGGGAATCGAGGCCAGAGTTAAGGCTGGTTATCGCGCCACGGCGGATTGATGACATAGAATGGATAAAGAGCGCGCTGGATGGCTCCGGGCTGGAGCCGGTCAGAAAAAGCGGCATGGGACAGGCCAAAACCGAGCAGGACAAAAACATTGTTCCTGTGATAGACACTTTTGGTGAGCTGGCAAAGCTTTACTCGGTGGCCGACATCGCGTTCGTGGGAGGTAGTTTTATTAAACACGGCGGGCAAAACCCGTTGGAGCCTGCGGCCATCGGCGTTCCCGTTCTTTTCGGCCCTCATATGAGCAATTTCAGGGAAGCGTCGCTTGCCCTCGTTACAGCCGGCGGAGCTTTTACGGTTGATGATGAAAAAGAGATGGCTGTAAAGCTTGAAACTTTGCTGGCCAACGACGGGCTTCGAATGGCCGCAGGGAAGGCGGCGCTGGATGTCGTCGAGAAAAACCGGGGCGCAACAAAAAAAACAGCCTTGCGAATCGTGGCGTTGGCCAATGATTGAAGCCTCGGAGAGAAAACAGATATCCGGCCTTCTTGATAAAACGTTCCCGGACACAAAGTTCGATGAGCCGGTAATGCTAGACGGCGACGCCTCCACCCGCGTCTATTTCCGGGTCAAAGGAGACGATCAAAGCTCGATAATCATAATGCTGGCGCCTGACAAATCTGGAATCGAAGTTTTCGGCCAAACGACTCTCCTGTTTAAAGCGCTGGGTGTCGATACGCCGTCTGTTTATGGGGTTGAAGGGAGAAGCGCGGCTATTGAAGACCTTACCGATACTCTGTTACAAGATCATGTGAAAAATATTTCCACAGAAGCGCAAGTTTTCGAATATCAGAAAATCGTGGATGGCCTGCTCAGTTTTCAGGGCGCCGCTTTACGACACAAAGAGAGGAAATCGCCATGCTTTAACCGGGCCTTCGATAAAGAAAAGCTGACTCAGGAAATCGAGTTCGCCAACAATTATTTTCTTAAAAAATATCTGGGCCTCTCACCTTCACATTCAGAAATGGCGGTCATGCGCGATCAATGGGAGATGATAACCGCCAGGCTGGCGAAAAAGACGCCGACTCTTGCCCATCGCGATTTTCATAGCAGAAACATTATGGTTAAAGGCAAGCGGCGCGTCTGGATCGATTATCAGGACGCCAGGATGGGCAGGTTTGAGTATGACCTTGCGTCGCTGGTGTTGGATCCATACGCGGGGCTTCCTGAAAAAACCAGCGACCAGTTGGTGAATTACTATTATAGCAAGCTCCCGGAGATCATCGACAAACCGCCCGGATACGATGATTTCATGGAGATATATATTTTAAGCGCAGTTCAGCGTCTGTATAAAGCGCTCGGAACGTTCGGATACCAGTCCGCGATCCGAGGCGTGGATACATACATTGAATACATTCCGATAGCAGTAAACTCCCTGCTACGGCTCCTGCGCTCGCGTCCAGATTTAAAACCACTGGCCGATACTTTCGAAAAATATTTTACGGCTTAACCGTAACCACTCCTTAAGGCGCGCGCAGGCTCCCTCTCTGTCGCCCCGGACTCGATCCGGGGTCTGGCTTTACCAGAGGCTCGCTTTTTACGATAGATTTTTATTACGGATCGAGCTACGATACATGTATCGCAACTGAGAAAATGGAGCGTAGATCATGCCGATATCTATCAGGCTTACGCCGGGAATCGAAAAAAAACTGGCGAAACTGGCGAAAAAAACTGGCCGGACGAAAAGCTGGTATATCAGAAACGCCATAGACGACTACCTGCAGGAGTGGGAAGATTATTATATCGCCCTGTCAAGGCTGGAGAACGAAACCGGGGAAGTGGACATTTCCGAGGTGAGAAAGCGTCTTGGCCTGGCGGGTTAAGCTCCGGCCCTCCGTTATCAAAGAGCTAAATAAACTGCCCAAGCCAGCGCAAGAGCGCATCCTTATCTTTCTCGAATCACTTCCCACAGACCCCCGCTCAAAAGGAAAAGCCATTAAAACCGGCAAAAACGAGCCGCCCATGTGGCGCTACAGGGCAGGCGATTACCGCATAGTCTGCTATCTA
>DRJW01000123.1 GCA_011052055.1 Nitrospirota bacterium | reverse complement strand
GTCGGAAGCCTTGATCCGGATCACCACTCCGGCCTGGTTGATAATCATAAGCTCGTCGTTGGGGCGAACGCTTTTTACAGCGACCACGGAACCGGATCCGCCGTCGCATTTGATATCTAACACGCCTTTTCCGCTTCGCCGTTGCAAAGGATAGCGCGCAACTTGCGTCCGCTTCCCGTAGCCGTCTTCCTTGATTGTAAAAAGAGCGTATTCGGGTATTTTCTCCTCGGCCAAAGCTGTAAGGCCCACCACCTGGTCGCCGCCTGTCAAGGCTACGCCGCGCACACCTTTAGAGACCCTGCCTATCGGGCGGGCGTCTTTTTCGTGGAAACGTATCGCCATCCCTTTTTTCGTCGTAAGGACAATATTGTGGTCGCCTTCGGTGATTTTCGCGGCAATCACATCGTCCCCCTCTTCTAAGGTAATGGCGATGATGCCGCCCGTATGAATCCGGGAATAGGCGTCGAGGCTTGTTTTCTTGATAAAGCCGTTGCGTGTCGCGATAACCAGAAAGCGATCCTGCTTGAACTGGTCAACGGGAAATATAGCGGCTACTTTCTCTCCTGGCTGAAGCTGGATAAGATTTACAACAGCCTTGCCCCTGGCCACACGGGATGCGGATGGTATTTCGTAGACCTTTTTGCGGAATACGCGCCCGGTATTGGTGAAGAAAAGGATATTGTCGTGAGTGGAGGCGATAAACAGATCCTGAACAGCGTCCTCGGCTTTCATCTCAATACCTTTGACACCCCTCCCCCCCCGTTTTTGCGAACGGTAAAAATCTATTGGATTACGTTTTATATAGCCAGACATGGAGATCGCCACGACCACATCCTCTTCCTCGATAAGGTCTTCAGTCTCCACTTCGCTCTCCATCGGAACAAGCGACGTTCTGCGCTCGTCCCCGAATTTGTCCTTAAGCTCGGAAAGCTCCTGTTTGATGATCCTGAATTTCTCTTCCTCATGGTCGCGGATGTAGATCAGCTTTTCTATGGTTTTAAGCGTTTCGTCACGCTCGGCGATAATTTTCCTCCGCTCCATCCCGGTGAGTCTTTGCAGTCTCAATGCGAGGATGGCTTTGGCCTGGGCCTCTGTGAATTCGAACTTCCCCATAATCAGGGTTTTCGCTTCATCGGGACTTGCCGCCTCACGGATGAGCCTGATAACCTCGTTGAGGTTTTCCAGCGCTTTGACATACCCGGAGAGGATATGCTCGCGCTCCTCGGCTTTTCTAAGGTCGAAAAGAGTGCGCCGCGTTATCACCTCGCGCCGGTGCTCTACGAAATGGTGGAGCATCTCTTTCAAGTTGAGATGCCTGGGGCGCCCTTCCACCAGCGCGATCATAATCACGCCGAAAGTATCCTGCATGGAAGTGTGCTTGTAGAGCTGGTTTAAGACAACCTGTCCCATGGCGTCTTTTCTAAGCTCTATGACTATCCGCATCCCTTTGCGGTCCGATTCGTCCCGGATGTCGGATACGCCGGTGATTTTTTTGTCTCTTGTCAGCTCCGCTATCTTTTCGATGAGCCGCGCCTTGTTCACCTGATAGGGGATCTCGGTCACCACTATCCGCTCCCGATCCACTTTTTCCATCGGCTCTATGGTTGCGGTGGCCCGCATGATGACATGCCCCCTGCCGGTGGTGTAAGCCTGACGAAAACCGACGACACCGTGAATCTGGGCGCCGGTGGGAAAGTCGGGGCCTTTGATATGCTCCATCAGGTCGGAAATATTGCATCCGGGGTTGTCGATAAGATGGATCAGGCCGTCGACGACCTCTCCTAAATTATGAGGCGGGATATTGGTCGCCATCCCCACCGCTATCCCGCCGGAGCCGTTTACAAGCAGGTTGGGCAGTTTGGAGGGGAGCGCCACCGGCTCCACCTCCGACTCGTCGTAGTTGCTGACAAACTCGACAGTCTCTTTATCGAGGTCTTCGAGTATTTCGGAGCTGACCTTGTGGAGCCTGGCCTCTGTGTAACGCATGGCCGCCGCCGAGTCGCCGTCGATGGAGCCGAAGTTTCCCTGGCCGTCTACCAGCGGATAGCGGAGCGAAAAATCCTGGGCCATCCGCACCAGCGCGTCGTAGACTGCTGTGTCACCGTGGGGATGGTACTTGGCGATTACCTCTCCTACGGTGCGGGCCGATTTCTTGTACGCCTTGTTATGATAGTTGCCCATCTGGTTCATGGCGTAAAGTATCCGGCGGTGAACCGGCTTTAACCCGTCGCGAACGTCCGGCAGGGCGCGTGAGACTATTACCGACATGGAATACTCTAAAAAAGACGATTTCATCTCGTCTTCGATATCTATAGGAACGGTATTTGTGACTTCTTTATTCATATTTTCTCTTTGGATAAACCACTTAAAAAACAAGCTTGAAAAACATTTCAGTTTACCATGCCCGCCTGTTACTTTCAGTTCTTTT
>DRJW01000122.1 GCA_011052055.1 Nitrospirota bacterium | reverse complement strand
TATCCGCGACGTAAATAGCGCCTCCCTTGCCGGCGGCAACCCTTGTCGGCGAGTAAAGCCCTCCGCTCCCCTCCGATTTCCAGTCGGCGAGATATTTACCGTTCGGTGAGAGTATGACCACGCGATTGTTCGCGCTGTCTGCGACGATGATGCGGCCTTGTCCATCGACGGAGACACCCGATGGAACGTAAAACCATCCGCGCCATTTACCCCGGATGCCAAGCCCGAAAGGGCCGCCCCATTTATTTACGAATTCTCCGGAGGATGAGAATTTCTGAATCCGGTAGTTGTAAGAGTCGGCCAGGTACACGTTTCCAGCGCCGTCCACAAACGCATCCGTAGGATAGTGAAGCGCGCCGCTGAATACCCTGCCGGACGTTCCGATTTGTGAGATAAATTTCCCGTCAAGCGTGAATTTCGATACGCGCTTGTTATAAAAATCGGCAAGGTAAAGCGCGCCCTGTTTTTTGTCTATGCCTATCCCGGCGGCGACCATAAACTCGCCCGGCCCCTTGCCGCTTTTGCCCCAGACCGAGAGGAATTTACCTTCAGGCGAGAATTTCTGGATTCTCTCAATGTCGTAATCGCTCACATAAACGTCGCCATTGGCGTCGATGGCGACCCCGACAGGCTTACTAAATTCGCCTTCGCCCTCGCCCTGCCTGCCCCACTCAAGGATATATTCGCCGTCAGGGGAAAACTTCTGGATTCTTGCGTTCCTGACATCTGCGACATATACGAAGCCGGAGGAGTCCACCGCAACGCCCATCGGCTCGCTTAACTCGCCCGCCCCACTGCCGCTTCCGCCCCACTGGTTTACGACAATCAGCTCGCCTGACGGAGTGATCGTAAGCTGATTGATTACCAGAATGGCCGCCAGCAATACAAAAAGCGATACGACCGATAACAGCGCCTTTTTCATGGCATAGCTTTCGGTGTGATTATTTTAAACTCCAGCGCCTCAAGATACATTACATCGCCATCCTGCTTATCGACTTTCGCTTTGAGCCTTATGGTCTTATCGATAACGGACGCTATTTTATCCGTAGCTTTCAATGAAAAATTCTGGCCTGTATCCGAAACCGTAAAAATATATCCATCACCGTTTTTGCTGACCTTGCCGACCAACTCGTATGTTGTGCTACGAGGGCTGTAGCCTGCGTCGTATACGATTTTGTGAAGCTCTTTTTGCGTGACGAGCGGTTTGCCTTTTATCAGGCCGATTTCAACTATTCCTTCCTTCAGGCGCATATCGTAAGAGGCGATCTTTCCCGATTTTTTGAAAAACCGCTCAAGACCATACGCGCAGAAATAACACGCCAGACCATCGGCGCGGATGAAAGCCTCGTTCTCGCTCTTGACCGAACCGGCGTTTTTAACAATTTCCTTGCCATACGCCGGGGTGAAAGCGCTTGCCGTAAGTATTATCGTTGTCATCACAGCCATGATTTTTTTCATTATTTAAAAACCTCCTAGAAACGAGCTTCCATTGTAATTTTAAAAGTAGAGTCTTTGGGCTGTTGTACTCCGTTCAAGTCCTGATATACAGGAATCAGAAACCCGCCTCTTATCATCAGCCTGTTGGACGGAGAGATAAGGATTTCCGGCGATATAAAAAAATAATCGCCGCCGGAGTCGGGGTTATCACCGCCGTTAAGCCTTGTTTTAAGCTCATTCATGTAGTTGAATTCCAGATAGAGCACAATGTCGGTCTCCTCCAGCCCTGCAAGGTGGGGACGCAAACCAACAGCGGCGTCCGCGAAGAAACGGTCGCCCGGTTTGGAGCCGTTGTCTTCGAGGTTGTTAAGGTAGCGCGCGTCAAACGTGTAATACCATTTAAGGCTTTCCATCCCGTAAGCCAGACCCGCCAAAAAAGAAGATTTATCTCTCGCGATGTTTTTATCGCCTACCGGCGCCGTGGCGGAAAGACGCAAGGCGCTTGAATATTTTGCGCCAAGAACATCTTTGTCCCAGAACCTCCACTGGCCGAAAAATTTCGGGTTATCGACCCCCGTTACAGAGGTCTGCTGTGCGCCTTGCGCCGTGTATTCTTGCCTTTCAAGCGGGATCGCGAACCCAAGCGAAAAGTCCCTGCTCAGGCCAAAAGTGAACTCCTGCTCAACTCGTGTACGCCTTTTACCGCCCTGTTTGTTATGTTCGATATTTGTATGAAGATCAAACGCCCCCTTGCCGGGCGCTTCGGGAGCCATCATGAAAATCGGAGCGTGGGCGAACGCTGGCTCGTTAATTACCGCAATCAGCGCGAACGTGATTAAAATCGCTATTTTTCTTAATAATCTCATTGTCTCTACGTTCCGATCCCCGCCGCCCTGAGTGAATCGGCGGTCGGGTTTATGCCCTGTTTGGAACAATCCAAAAGCTTTCCGTTGACTGCGACCGAAGGGTAATAGGTGATCCCGTACTCTCTGGCTTTCACCCTGCATTCGTTCGTTTCACATCCCGCTTTAACATCCCACACAGTTACGTCGCAATTTTTGATGGCCAGCGACTTGACCAGCGAGATCGTATCCTCACATCTGGGGCACCCTTCGGTAAAAACCTCAACTTTTCTTTTATCTGGAGCCATTATTCTTCCTCCTTTAATTCGATACTTTCAATCAGTTCGCAAATTTCAGATTCGGGAGGGACGGCGCGTTTTCCGCCTTTCTTCCATTTTCCCTGGTAGTGGGTGATTTTTTCCCTGAGTCCTTGCAGAAAATTAATCTGCTCGTCAATCTTGATGATTTTCTCCTCTGTCCAGGCGAAAACCTTGTCGCAACACGGCTGTCCTTTTTGCGAAAGCTCAAGAACGCTTCTGATCTCATCCAGCGAGAATCCGATCGCCTTGGCTTTTTTGATAAATTGAAGCCGCTGAGCCACCTTTGGAGGGAAAAGCCGGTAACCCGCCATTGATCGATCCGCAGTGGGAATCAGTTTTTCCTGCTCGTAATATCGTATCGACTTTCGCGACAAACCGGTCAAGTCTGATAGTTGTCCTACAGTCAGCGCTTTTTCCATCGATTCACCTTTCTCATAGGTTAAGAATAAACCTTAACCCCAGGGTAAGGTGCAAC